>DATMUT010000498.1:0-2426 GCA_035563755.1 Novosphingobium sp. | reverse complement strand
ACGGTTGCCGCCAAGGCCCGCTTTGCCAATGCCGGCGACAAGGCCGCGCTGTTCCCCAACCAGTTCGTCAATGTGCGCATGCTGATCGACACGCTGCATCAGGTAACGGTGGTGCCGGTTTCGGCGCTGCGCCACGGCGCGCCGGGCGATTTCGTCTATGTCGTTCAGCCCAACCAGACGGTGAAGCTGGTGGTGGTCAAGACCGGCCCCAGCGACGGCGCGCGCACCGCCATCCTTTCGGGGCTGAGCGCGGGGCAGCAGGTCGTCTCGGAAGGCGCCGATGGCCTTGATGACGGGTCGAAGGTCCGCCTGCCCGGCAAGGGCGGCGGCAATGGGGCGGCAACCGACAGCAAGGGCGGCCAGCACCGCCACCAGCAGCAGTAAGCACCATGAGCGACACGCCTGTGCCCACGCCGGCCGATCCACACGGCTCTGCCGGAACGCCCCCGCCGTCTGCCGGAAACGCAGGCGCGCCGCCTCCGGGCGATGTGGATGCGCTGCCCCCCGGCGGCCCCTCGCGCCCGTTCATCCTGCGCCCGGTGGCCACCACGCTGCTGATGGTGGCGCTGATCCTGGCGGGGCTGATGGCGTGGAAGCAGCTTGCCCTCTCGGCGCTGCCACAGGTCGATTATCCCACCATTCAGGTGCGCACGCTTTATCCCGGCGCCAGCCCCGACGTGATGGCGCTCACCGTCACCAGCCCGCTCGAGCGCCAGTTCGGCCAGATGCCGGGCCTGACGCGCATGACCTCGAACTCGTCCTCGGGCGCCTCGGTGGTCACGCTGCAGTTTGACCTTGGCCTCTCGCTCGACATTGCCGAGCAGGAAGTGCAGGCAGCGATCAACGCGGCCAATTCGCTGCTGCCATCCGACCTGCCCGCCCCGCCTGTCTATTCCAAGGTCAACCCGGCCGACGCGCCCATTCTGACGCTAGCCATCACCAGCAAGACGCGCCCCCTTGGCGAGGTGCAGGGCATTGTCGAGCGGCAGTTCTCGAACAAGATCGCGCAGGTTTCGGGCGTTGGCCTCGTCTCGCTCTCGGGCGGGCAGCGGCCGGCGGTGCGCATCACCGCCAATGTGCCGCAGCTGTCAGCCCACGGCATCAGCCTCGAGACGCTGCGCACCGCCATCAGCAACGCCAACGCCAATCTGGCCAAGGGCAGCTTTGATGGCCAGAGCAAGAGCTGGACGATCGACGCGAACGACCAGCTCAACAGCGCCGACGATTATCGCAAGCTCATCATCGCCTGGTCGAACGGCTCGCCCGTGCGCCTGTCGGACGTGGCCAGCGTGGATGCCAGCGTCGAGAACACCCGCAACGGCAGCTGGATGAACAAGACGCCGGCCGTTATCATCGACGTGCAGCGCCAGCCCGGCGCCAACGTTATCGCCACGGTCAACGCCATCAAGGCCGACCTGCCCGACCTGACCGCGCAATTGCCCGCCGACGTGAAGGTCACGGTGCTGACCGACCGCACCACCGGCATCCGCGCCAGCGTGAACGATGTGCAGTTCGAGCTTGTGCTGGCGGTGATGCTGGTGGTGCTGGTTATCTTCCTGTTCCTAGGCTCTCCGCGCGCCACGCTGGTGGCGGGCATTTCGGTGCCGCTCAGCCTGGTGGGGGCCTTTGCCGCCATGTGGGCGCTGGGCTTCTCGATCAACAACCTCACGCTCATGGCGCTCACCATTGCCTCGGGCTTCGTGGTCGACGATGCGATCGTGGTGATCGAGAACATCGCCCGCCACATCGAGGCCGGCATGAAGCCTTTCGACGCGGCGCTCAAAGGTGCCAGCGAGATCGGCTTTACCATCATCAGCCTGACCGTTTCGCTGGTTGCCGTGCTCATCCCGCTGTTGTTCATGGGCGATGTCGTGGGGCGCCTGTTCCGCGAATTCGCCATCAGCCTTGCGGTTACCATCGTGCTTTCGGCGATTGTGGCGCTTACCGCCGTGCCCATGCTGGCCGCCCGCTGGCTCAAGCCCGAGCACGAGGAGCGCCGCTTCGCCATCGTCGACAAGGCGATGGCCCAGTTCGACCGCCTGGCCCACGCCTATGCCCGCGCTCTCGACTGGGTGATGGAGCGCGCGGGGCTGACCATGCTGGTCTTTGCCGGCAGTCTGGTGCTGACGGCCGTGCTGTTCATGGTGATCCCCAAAAACCTGTTCCCGGTGCAGGACACCGGGCAGATCAGCGCGACCATCATCGCCAATCAGGACGTTTCGTACAACCGCATGGCGCATCTGCAGCAGCAGGTGGCCGCCGCCCTGCTGACCGACCCCGATGTCGACAGCCTGTCCTCCTCGGTGGGCGTGGATGGCATCAACCCCACGCTCAACCAGGGGCGCATGACCATCAACCTCAAGCCGATCGAGGAGCGTGACGCGCAGGCCGCCGTCATGTCGCGGCTCGAGGACAAGGCGGCGCAG
>DATMUT010000497.1:0-5333 GCA_035563755.1 Novosphingobium sp. | reverse complement strand
GAGATCGAGCATCTGCGCGCGGGCGCCACCACGCCGTCCTCGCCCGCTGCGCGCAAGGTGGTGGAAGATCTGACCGGCCATCCCTATGCCAGCCTGTGGGGGCGCGGCGCCGTGCCCGCCGCCCCTGCCTGCGTGGAGAATGCCTGATGGAACGCATCGCCTTTCGCATGAAACTGCGCCCCGGCATGCTCGAGGAATACCGCAAGCGCCACGACGAGATCTGGCCCGAACTGGCCGAGGCGCTGAAAGCCGCCGGGGTCAGCGACTATGCGATCTTCCATGACGCCGAGACCGACTGTCTGTTCGCCACGCTGCTGCGCCGCGCCGATCACACGATGGACGCCCTGCCCGACCTGCCCGTCATGCGCCGCTGGTGGCAGGCCATGGCGCCGCTCATGGAAACCATGCCCGACCTCTCGCCGCTGAGCGTATCGTTGGCCTGCGTGTTCCATTTGCCCTGAGGGGCCTTGACAGCGCGCGCGCCACAGGCCACTTGCGCCCCGCTTCCTGGGGAGTAGTCGCCCGCGCAAAAGCGGAGGTTCGCGTCAACAGACTTGGGCATGGCAGGGCCACCTGCAATGCCCATGGCGCGCACGGCCACACGGCTTGACGAGACCATGAATGCGCACATGCCCGGGGCCGGGCGTGGGCTGCATTCGTGTGTCATCGCGCCGGCCCCGGAGTGTGTTTCATGCAAGCTGTCCTATCTGGGCTGTGGGTGAATGTGGGGCTGCTGCTGGGTTCGGCGGTGGTCATCTATCTGGCCTGCGAATTCTTCGTGAACGGGGTGGAATGGGTCGGCCACCGCATGGCCGTGGGCCAAAAGGCCACCGGCACCATTCTGGCCGCCTTTGGCACGGCCCTGCCCGAAAGCGTGGTCACGCTGGTGGCGGTGGCCTTTGGCGCGGGTGCCGCATCGAAAGAACTGGGCGTGGGCGCGGCCTTGGGCGGGCCGCTGGCGCTCTCGACGGTGGCCTATGCGACGGTGGGCGTCACGCTGCTGCTGGCGGGGCGACGGCTGCCGCAAACCGCGGCGATGCTGGCCGAATTCCGCCACCTCAGCCGCGATCAGGGGTGGTTCCTGTGCATCTTCGTGTGCAAGGTGGGGCTGGGCGTGCTGGCCTTTGCGTGGAAGCCGTGGCTGGGCATCGCCTTTCTGGCCGCCTATGCGCTTTATGTCCGGCAGGAAATCGGCGCCGAGGGCGACACCGAGGCCGAGGAGCTGGAACCGCTGAAATTCCAGCCCAACGCGGCCGAGCCGGCAACGCTGGTGGCAGCCGCGCAGACGCTGGCGGCGCTGGTGGTCATCTTCCTGGCCTCGCGCACTTTCGTGGCGCAATTGTCGGCGCTGGGGCCGGCGCTGGGCTTGCCGCCGCAATTGCTGGCGCTGCTGCTCAGCCCCATCGCCACCGAACTGCCCGAGACGATGAACGCCATCATCTGGGTGCGGCAGGGCAAGTATCAGCTGGCGCTGGCCAATATCTCGGGCGCAATGATGATCCAGGCGACGATCCCGACGGCGCTGGGCCTGTTCTTCACGCCCTGGCACCTGACGCCGCCGCTGCTGGTGGCCGCCGGCGCAACGATGGTGGCGATCGCGGTCATGTTCGTGGCGTTCCGGCGCGGGTTTGTCGCGCGCTGGCTGCTGGCGGCGATGGGGCTGCTCTATCCTGTGTTCGCGGTGGTGATCGCCGCGCTGCATCTGGCCCGTTAATCAGCACTGCGGCGCGGCTTACCCCCGCGCCAGCAGCAGCGCCAGGCCAAAGCCCAGCGCGCTCAACACCGCCAGATTGACGATTAACAGGCCGATGCGATCGGCATGAAGGGTATGGCGCATGGCAAGTCTCCTTTCGCCCTGCCTTATACACCCGGTGGGCCGGTGAGCGCCAATCATCGCTGGCGCTCACAGTCTGCGGTTTTGCCGATCACACCACGCGATAGAAGCGCAATTTCACCGCCTGCCGCGCCGGCCGCAGGCTGGTGAGCGTGCCCACGAACACCGCGTGGTTGAGCCAGTCGTGCGGCCCCTTGGGCGCGGTGATCTCGGGGGTGGAGAAGGCATAGCGCCCGCCCCCCGGCAGGCTCTCGACCAGCACCTTGTTCAGCACGGTGATGACCGCCCCGTCCTGCGCGCGCAATTCATACAGCGCGCTCAACTGCTTCACGCCATCGCTGCGGATGAGCTGGCGGTCGGCCCCGCCCGGCATCACCACCCCGCGCAGGCCCTGCCCCAGCAGGCCGGCGCCGGCAAAACTGCCGCCGGTAATGGGCACAATGCGCCGCTCGCCCAAAGGGCCGGTGCCCATGTCGATGGTGTCGGCAATCTCGGCAATGATCTCGAGCGCCAGTTCGAGGCGCGGCATGTCGGCGTCTCCCGCCTGCGTGGCAGCGGCCGCCTGCGCGCCCTCGCCCGCCAGCATCATGCCCGCCATGCCCGCCGCCAGAACCGCCCGCCGATCCGTCACTGCTGCTGTCATCCTCTTGCCCTTCAAAGCCTTGTCCTTGCGACATTATCACCCCGCGCCGGGCGCTCTGGCAAGTGGCCGCGCAAGGGGGCGATCTGCTATGAGAAGGCCCGACTCGCGCAAGCCCTGCGCCGGAGAAGCACACCCATGCGGATCGAGCCCATTCGTGCCCACGCAGAGGAAACGCACAGCGCCGACGAGTTCTGGCATGCCGATGCCCAAACGCTGCTGGCCCGCCTCGACGCGCAGCCCACCGGGCTGACCACCGCTCAGGCCGAGCAACGCATCGGGCAATATGGCCCCAATGCCACGCCCGATGCTGGCCGGCGGCACATTCTGGGCGATCTGCTGCGGCGACTGGGCAATCCGCTGGTGCTCATTCTGCTGGGCGCGTCGGGCGTGGCGGGCGCCACGGGCGACATCCCCAGCTTCGTCATCATCGCCAGCATGGTGGTGCTCTCGACCCTGTTCGACATGGTGCAGGAACGCCGCGCCCAGGCCACCGCCGAGGCGCTCAAGCGCTCGATCGCGCTGCGGGCCGATGTGTGGCGCGATGGCACACGCGCCTCGCTGCCGGTCGAGGAACTGGTGCCGGGCGATGTGGTCGATCTGGCCGCGGGCGACCTTGTGCCGGCCGATGGCGTGGTGCTGTTGGCCAATGCCGCGCAGGTCAATCAGGTCGCCCTGACCGGCGAGCCCTATCCGGTCGAGAAGACGCCCGGCGCCTGCCCCGGCTGCGGGATGGCCGATGCGGCGGGATTGCTTTTGGGCGGCAGCTCGGTGGTGGGCGGCACGGCGCGCATGCTGGTGGTCGAAACCGGCCCGCGCACCCGCTTTGGCGACATTGCCGCGTCGCTGGGCGCGCGCTCGGGGGCCACCGCCTTTGAACGGGGCTTGCGCGGCTTTGGCCTGCTGATCGCGCGGATGACGGTGTTCCTCGTGTTGTTCGTGCTGCTGGCACGGCTCGCGCTGGGCAAGCCCGCGCTCGAGAGCTTCCTGTTTGCCATGGCGCTGGCGGTGGGGCTGACGCCCGAGCTGCTGCCCATGATCGTGACCATCACGCTGGCGCGCGGCGGGCAGCGCATGGCGGCGGGGCAAGTGGTGGTCAAGCGCCTGTCGGCCATTCACGATCTGGGCGAAATGGACGTGCTGTGCACCGACAAGACCGGCACGCTGACGCAGGCACGCATCGCGCTGGTCGGCCACCCCGGCACCGATGGCGCCGACAGCGAGCGGGTGATCGAGCTGGCCGCGGTCAACGCGCATTTTGAAACCGGCGTCAAAAGCCCGCTCGACACCGCGATCATGGACCATGACGCGGCGCTGGCGCAGGGCTGGACGTGTCTTGACGAACGCCCCTTCGATTTCGAGCGGCGGCGCGTGAGCGTGCTGGCCGAGAAGGACGGGCGGCGGATCGAGATTGTGAAGGGCGCGCCCGAGACGGTGCTGGCCCTGTGCGACCGGGCCGAGGCGGCAGGGGGCGCCCTGTCGCCCATGGACGATGCCTTGCGCGCGCAGATGATGGCGCTGCACGATGGCCATGCGGCCCAGGGGCTGCGCCTGCTGGGCGTGGCGTGGAAAGAGGCCGAGGCGCGCACCAGCATCGACACCGATGACGACGACGGCCTGATCTTTGCCGGCTTCTGCGTTTTCGTCGACCCGCCCAAGCCCAGCGCGGCGGGCGCTTTGGCGCGGCTGCGCGCGGGCGGCGTACGGGTCAAGCTGGTGTCGGGCGACGCGCTGGCGGTGGCGCGCCATCTGGCCGGCGAGGTGGGCCTGCCGGTGCACGGCACGCTGACCGGCGAGGAGATCGCGCAATTGTCGGATGCGGCGCTGGCGGCGCGGGTCGAGCATGTCGACCTGTTCGCCCGCGTCTCGCCCGACCAGAAATTACGCATCGTGCGGGCGCTCAAGCGGCGGCACACGGTGGGCTTCATCGGCGATGGCATCAACGATGCGCCGGCCATTCACGCGGCCGACGTTGGCCTCTCGGTCGATGGCGCCACCGATGTCGCCCGCGAGGCGGCCGACATGATCATGCTGGCCCCCGAACTCGACGTGCTGGCCGACGGCATTGTCGAGGGGCGGCGCACCTATGCCAACATCATGAAATATCTGCGCATGGGCACCAGCAGCAATTTCGGCAACATGCTGACCATGGCGCTGGCCAGCCTGGTGCTGCCGTTCCTGCCGCTCACGGCGGTGCAGGTGCTGATCAACAACCTGCTCTACGACCTGTCGCAAACCGGCATCCCCTTCGACACCGCCGATCCGCGCCTGCTCAGCCGGCCCCATGGGTGGGACATGCGCGCGCTGGTGCGCTTTACCGCGGTCATGGGGCCGCTCTCCTCGGTGTTCGACATTGCCACCTTCGCGCTGCTGCTGGGGGTGTTCCATGCCGATGTCGCCACCTTCCGCGCGGCGTGGTTCATCGAATCGATGGCGACGCAGATCCTGGTGGTAATGGTCATCCGCACCGCCGGGCCTGCCTGGCGCGACCGACCGCACCGCACACTGGCCATCACGACGATGGCGTGCCTGGCCGTGGCGGTGGCGCTGCCATTCCTGCCTTTCGCGCGCGACATTGGCTTTGCGCCTTTGCCGCCCGCGATCATGGGCGCGATCGGCGCTCTGGTGGCGGTCTATCTGGCGCTGGCCGAATGGCTCAAGCGCTATGCCCTGCCCGCCACCGAAAGGCGCGCGCGCGCCTAGCCCCCCGCCATCTGCCGCCCCGGCCGGCGCACGCAGCGAAAGCCCACATGGCTGGTCGAACTGTCGACCGCCTGCGGGTGGCGCGCGGCGGGGCGATAGCGCTGGCAATAAGAGGGCGCGCACAGATGCGAGCCGCCCTTGATGACCTTGCGGGCA
>DATMUT010000496.1:0-7023 GCA_035563755.1 Novosphingobium sp. | reverse complement strand
CACGCCCACGCCCATGACAAAGCATTTGGCCGCGCTGATCGTGCCTGCCGCCGTCATCATCATCGGAAAGGCGCGGCCATAGGTGCCGGCCGCATCGATCACCGCCTTGTAGCCGGCCAGGTTCGACTGCGAGGAGAGGATGTCCATCGACTGCGCGCGGGTGATGCGCGGCATGAACTCCATCGCCAGCGCCTCGAAGCCGGCGGCGGCATAGGCCTCGATCCGGCCCCTTTGCCCGAACGGGTCAAGGCCCGCCACCACCCAGGCGCCGGGCGCCGCGCCGTCCAGCAGCTCGACATCGGGGCCTTGCACCCCCAGCACGATGTCGGCCCCGGCCAGCACGTCGGCGGCAGAACCAAGCGCCGCCCCGGCAGCGGCATAATCGGCGTCGGCAATCGAGGCATTGGCCCCAGCCCCCGCCTCCACGCTCACCCTTGCGCCCAGCGCCGCGAATTTGCGCACCGTCTCGGGCGTGATCGCCACGCGCGTTTCCCCGCTCGCCCGTTCACGCAGAACGGCGATTGCTGTTGTGCCAGCCATGTGGGCGATCCGTCAGCGCGTGATCAGATAGATGACGAGAATGGCGATGAGCACAACCACCGGCGTGCTGAACTTGATGAGACGGATGAAGCCGTCATAGGTCTGACGGGCGGCCTGCATGTCGTGTACCGAAGCCATATGTTCTGTCCCCTGTCCCGCTCCGTCACGCACAGGGCAAAGGTATTTGCCCGCCAGCGCCCGGAATTTTTCTGACGATAGCTCCCGTGCGGGCCGCGCTCAAGCCCCAATGCCGGCAAGCCGCCCAATGGAACGAGCCAGCACTTATGAACAAATACCTATGGTTCATAGCGCATAGCGAAGCGCCCATCCAAACCTTAAGCCCCTTTTTACCCGTTGGGCCTAAACCCGGATGACCCACGCAGGATGGATCCGGAAAAACAATGGTCGAGAACGAACAGCGCCTGTTGATGCTGATCGATGACGAACCGGCACAAAGCCGCCTCGTCACGGCATTGGCCGCGCGCGACGGCTGGCGCACGCTGGTGGTGCATGATGCCGAAACGGCCATCGCGACGCTTGGCACGCGCCAGGGCATGCAACTGGGCGCCATCATTCTGGACCAGTGGGTGCCGGGCGATGATGCCTGCGGCCTGATCGCCGAATTGCGCGCCCGCCGCCCGGGCCTGCCCATCCTCATGCTCACCACCAGCGCCTCGCCGCTGCTGGCGGTCGAGGCGATGCGTGCGGGCGCCACCGATTACCTGATCAAGCCGGTCGCGCCCGACAGGCTGATGTCGGCCCTGCGCAACTCGACCACCCGCGAGGCCCCGCGCGACGAATTGCAGCCGCTGACCGAAAAGATGAACGGGCCGGCCGATTTTGAGTCCATGATTGGCGCTGCCCCCGCCTTCCGCTCGGCGCTGGCCATTGCCGCCAAGGCCGCGCGCGGCCACGCCCCCGTGCTGATCGAGGGCGAAAGCGGCACGGGCAAGGAAATGCTGGTGCGCGCGGTGCATGCCGCATCGCTGCGCGCGCGCATGCCCATGCGTATCGTGAATGCGGGCACCATGCCGGCCAATTCGATCGAATCAGCCCTGTTCGGCCACGAGAAGGGCGCCTTTCCCGGCGCCTTCGAGCGGCAGATCGGCGCGATCCAGCATTGCGACGGCGCCACTTTGGTGATCGACGAGATCGACCGCCTGCCGCGCGGCGTGCAGGAGCGGCTGGCCGAATTCCTCACCCTGTCGAGCTGCCGGCCGATCGGCGCGCGCCATTCTTTCCGCGTCGATGTGCGGCTGATCGCCTGCAGCAACGTACCGCTCAAGGAACTGGTGGCGCAGGACGAATTCGCGCCCGAGCTTTACGACGCCATCTATGCCACCACCGTGGCCGTGCCGCCGCTGCGCGCGCGCACGGGCGACATTCCGGCGCTGGCCCGCCATTTCCTGGCGCGCATTGGCGAGCAGCCGGGCCTGCGCGAACTGGGCATTACCGATGGCGCGCTGGCGCTGCTGGCGGCCTATGACTGGCCGGGCAATGTGCGCCAGTTGCAGGCGGTGCTGTTTCGCGCGGCCGTGTTCTGCGATGGCGATGCGCTCACGGCCGACGATTTCCCGCAGCTGTCGAGCATGATCGGCACCGAGCAGGCGCCCAGCCAGGGCATGAGCCACGAGAGCGCGGGCGTCATGCTGTTCACCGCCGATGGTAATCTGCGCCCGCTCGAGGACATCGAGGCCGACGTGATCCGCCTGGCCATCGGCCATTACCGCGGCCGCATGACCGAGGTGGCGCGCCGGCTGGGGATCGGCCGCTCGACGCTGTATCGCAAGCTGAGCGACCTGGGGATCGACAACGCCGCCTGAGGCAGCGGCTAGTCGACCACCTGCGCAAAATCGGTAAGCGCCGCGTCGCGCATGCCCCGCCACACATGCAGCGCCTGCACCGTCTCGGGCACGTCATGCACCCGGATGACCTGCACGCCGGCCTCCATCATCTTGAGCGCCAGCGCCACGCTGCCGCCCAGCCGCCTGTGCGCGGGCGCCTCGTTCGACAGCGCGCCGATCATGCGCTTGCGGCTGGCGCCCACCAGCAGCGGGCAGCCCAGCGCATGGAACATCGGCAGCGCGTTCATCAGCGCCAGATTTTCGGCCAGCGACTTGCCAAAGCCGATGCCCGGGTCGAGCAGGATGCGCGACCGCTCGATGCCGGCGCTTTCCGCTGCGTCACGCCGCGCGCGCAGCCAGTCGAACACGTCGAGCACGACATCGCCATAGATGCCGTCATCATGCAGATCCTCGCCGCTGCCCGGCGCGTGCATCAGGGCGACCGGCGCGCCGCTCTTGGCGGCAAATTCGAGGCTGCGTGCGTCGTGGCGCAGGGCTGACACGTCGTTGATGAGGTGCCCGCCGGCGGCCAACGCCTCTTCCATTACGGCAACGCGGCGCGTGTCGATGCTGATCGCCGCGCCCATCGCGGCCAAATGGCGCACGGCCGGCACGATGCGGGCGATCTCGTCGCCTTCCCACACGCCTGGGGCGCCGGGGCGGGTGCTTTCGCCGCCCACGTCGATGATTGCCGCGCCCGCTTCCAGCATCATGGCGGCATGGGCATGGGCCACCTCGGGCTTGTCCATGAACTGGCCCGCGTCGGAAAAACTGTCGGGCGTGAGGTTGAGGATGCCCATGACCTGCGGCTGGTCCATGCGGACCATGCGCGCGCCCATCTGCAATGGTGCGTGGGGCTGGCGCAGCGCCGCCCATTGCGCCTGCGCCTGTTCGCGCACCTGTTCCGGCAGGGCGGCAATGGCGCCATCCATGCCGGCAACGCCCGTGCGCAGGCGCTGCGTAACCTGGCCGCCCTCGCGCACAATCAGCGCAAACCGGCTGGCATAGGTCAGCCCGCCGGCCAGGCGAACCACCTCGCCCTCCTCGGATTGCGGGGAATCGGCCAGGGCGATGGGGCGGAGGTAAACTTGCATACCCCGCCCCTTACGCGGCTTCAGTCCTCGTTGGCCAGCAGGTAAAGCTGGCGGATGGCGTCGAGCGGCTTGACCTCGCCCTCGTGCTCGAGGTTCCAGAACGTCCAGCCGTTGCACGAAGCAGCGCCCTGCACCTGCGCCCCGCAGGAATGAATCGAGCCGGTGATCTTGTCGGACGCCAGCGAGCCATCGGCGCGCACCACCGCGCGATACTTGCCCTTGCGCGCCACCAGCACGGTGCCCGGCTTGATCCAGCCGGTTTCAAGCAGCGTGCCAAAGGCCACCTTGGGCGCGGCGCGCTTGCTCTGCATCGTGGTCAGCGCGCTCTCGTCGAGCGGCAGCGTGCTCTCGATACGCTCGATCGCGGCCTCGCGGTAATTCGCCTCGCGCTCGCAGCCAATCCAGTGGCGGCCAAGGCGCTTGGCCACAGCGCCCGTCGTGCCCGTGCCAAAGAACGGGTCGAGCACCACGTCGCCCTTGTTGGTCGTGGCCAGCATGACGCGATACAGCAGGCTCTCGGGCTTTTGCGTGGGGTGCACCTTGGTGCCGCCCTTCTTCAGCCGCTCCTTGCCGTTGCAGATCGGCAGCACCCAGTCGCTGCGCATCTGCAACTCGTCATTCAGCGTCTTCATGGCGCGGTAGTTGAAGGTGTACTTCGACTTCTCACCCATGCTGGCCCAGATCAGCGTTTCGTGGGCATTGGTAAAGCGCGTGCCCTTGAAATTGGGCATGGGGTTCGACTTGCGCCACACGATGTCGTTCAGGATCCAGAAGCCCATGTCCTGCAAGATGGCGCCCACGCGGAAGATGTTGTGATAGCTGCCGATCACCCACAGCCCGCCATTGGGCTTGAGCACGCGGCGCGCCTCGGTCAGCCATTCGCGGGTGAAGCGGTCATAGGCGGCAAAGCTGTCGAACTTGTCCCAGTCGTCGGTCACAGCGTCGACCTGACTGCCATCGGGGCGGGCCAGATCACCGCCCAGCTGCAGGTTGTAGGGCGGATCGGCAAAGATCATGTCGACGCTGGCGCTGGGCAGCGAACGCATGGCCGAAACGCAATCACCCTCGAGGATGCGGCCCAGCGGCAGCATTTCCTTTTCGACGGGCACGCTCAGCGCCTCGTGCCCCAGCTTGGCTGCGCGGCGCGTGGTCTTGCGCGGCGCCGTTACCGGCTTGAGGCGGGCGCGGGTGCGCTCCTTGACGAGGGTCTGAACCATGGGATTCCTGTGAATAAGTGTGATCGAATGCCCATAGGGTGATTCATCACAGACTCTGCGTCAAGCTTCGACTCGTGGATTTGCGGCGAGTCGGAACAGGAATCGCGAGTCAATGCCACAGGAACAGAGCAAGGCCGACACAAGGGGTAGAGTCGCGCCAGCCCTGCATGACTCAATATGTAGTGGCAGCCGAATCGCCGATTCGCGGGATAAAAATATACGAGTCAAGCGCGCCGAAACGCCCCACGAACCGATCTGGAATCACAGCAGCGACAATTGCGCCACCGGGGCAAAACTGCGCCGGTGATGCTCGCAAGGCCCATGTTCGCGCAGCGCCGCCAGATGTTGCGCCGTGCCATAGCCGGCATTGCGCACCCAGCCATACTGCGGAAACCGCGCATCCAGATCGCGCATAATGGCGTCGCGATGCTCTTTCGCAATGATCGAGGCAGCAGAAATGGCCGGTTCGCTGGCATCGCCGCCCACAATCGCGCGCGCCGGCCAGCGCCAGTCGGCCACGCGGCCTTGCGGCGTCTTGTTGCCATCGATCAGCGCCATCGCCACATCGCCATGGCCACCTGCCGCCATTGCCTGCGCCAGCCCGGCCACCGCCCGCGTCATGGCCAGCATGGTGGCCGCAAAGATGTTGATCCGGTCGATCTCGCCCGGTTCGACCACGCCCACGCCCCACAGGCAATGCGCCTTGATCTGCTCCTCAAGGGCGGCGCGGCGACGCGCGCTCAACTTCTTGGAATCGTTGAGCCCCGCAATCGCCCGGCCCGGCCCGCCATCCGGCCCCAGCCACACAGCGCCCGCCACCACCGGCCCCGCCAATGGCCCACGCCCCGCCTCATCCACGCCAATCGTCCTGCTCATGGCCAGCCTTTGCGCGGTTTTTTGCGGCCCGTCACCCGGTTTTCATTGCACGTACAGGCGCACTCCCCTATCCGCGCGCCCGCTATGGCAACTCAGACCGACCCCCAGCCCGCGCTCATCCCGCTCGACAATGTCGACCCCGCCCTCGTGGAGGCGCTGCTCGACCGCGCCTTCGAGCCGGAGCGACATCTGCGCACCGCCTACAAGGTGCGAGGGCAGGCCGACTGGCTGCCGGGCCTCAGCTTTGCCGCCATCGACGAGAGCGAGCATCTGGTGGGCACGATCCAGTGCTGGCCGGTTGCCCTGACCGACGAAACTGGCCGCGCTCACCCGATGGTGATGGTCGGCCCGGTGGCCGTGCTGCCCGAGCATCAGGGCCGCGGGTTTGGAAAGGCGCTGGTCACGGCCGCCATCTCGGCGCTCAGCCCGCAGGCGCCGCTGCCACAGGTAATGATCGGCGACCCGGAATATTACGGCCGCTTCTGGGGCTTCACCAACGCCCCGACCGGCGAGTGGGAGCTGCCCGGCCCGTTCGAGCGGCATCGCCTGCTGGTGCGCTGCGACAATACCGCCGTGCTGCCGCGCAAGGGGGTGCTGGGGCCCTGGACGCGATAAGCCTCCGCGATAAACCTCAGCGATAAACCCGTCTTGCGCCCTTGGCGGGGGCTGCGCGATCTGGCATCGCTGCGGCCCCCACCCCAGCAGACGCACGGATGCCCTACGAACCACCCCCAGCCCTTGGCCAGATGACGCTGACGCAGATCGCCGCGCATATTACCGCGCAGCGCTCTGCCCCGGTCGAACGCTGGCACCCGGCCGAAACACTCGACAGCGGCATGGACATCCGCGCCGACGGGTCGTGGTGGCACAATGGCGCCCCCATCGGCCGGCCGGCCATGGTGCGCGCCTTTGCCGGCCTGCTGATGCGCGACAAGGATGGCGCACACTGGCTGGTCACGCCGCAGGACCGCCAGTCGATCCGCGTTGCCGATGCCGCTTTCATTGCCGTCGACGTGGCGCGCAAATCGGATGACAGCGGCGAAAGCGCGCTGGTTTTCCGCCTCAACACCGACGAGCTGGTTATAGCCGGTCCCGACCACCCCATTGCCGCGCGGGGCGATGCCGATACACCCGCCATCTACCTTGGCGTGCGCCACGGCTGCGAGGCACGGCTGAACCGCTCAACCTGGGGACAATTGGTGGACATCGCTTTGGAAAACGGGGCTGACAATGCGTTGACCGACGGTGGACTGACTGTGGACAGCCTGGGGATAAGTTTCGCGCTGGTGCCGGCATGAGCGATCTTTTCGCGCGGCTGGCCGCCCATTACCACGCCGGCCACGAAGCCCCCGCCCCCGAATTGTGGCCCGACCCGCGCACCCGCCGCATCGACGTGTTCAAGCCCGCCTCGGTGCTAATGGCCGTGACCGACCGGGCGGCCGATCCGGGCCT
>DATMUT010000495.1:0-11727 GCA_035563755.1 Novosphingobium sp. | reverse complement strand
TCGAATTGCGCGCGGCCATCTGGGACCCTATCGCCCGTCTGGCCGACTGGATGCGCAACGCGCCCGACCCAGCCGGCTAAAAACGGTTCGTCGCGCATACGCAATTAAGGCCGTCGACAAGCCGGCCCGCACCGCGCTACGTAAAAACGGATGGCGCTGCGGCACACTGCCTGTCGGTGCTTTCGCGCGGGAAAGAGGGAGTGGCAGTTTGACGTCATGCCTTGCACACCGGGGCCACCCCCTGGCGCTGTTTGCCAATCCGGCTTCCATGCCGATGGCGGCCCATTCTTTGTCCGTTTAGTCAGACCCAGCCATTCACAGGCCATCCCGGCAAGGCGACATCGCATCGGGAGGCACTTCACCATGGGAGAATTCCAGATGAGCTCCAAGTTCACCATCGTAACGCGCGCGGTCATTGGCGTTGCCGCCCTTGCTGGCGTTTCGGCCGCCTTTGCCGCCAGCCCGGCAGATGTTGTCACCGCCCGCCAGCACGACCTGAAGGGCATCGGCGGCCACACCAAGGCGATCTTCGACGAGTTGAAGAAGCCGACCCCGGCCGTTGACGTGATCCGCACCCATGCCCACGCCATCGCGCTCGAGGCGCCCAAGCTGCCGGGCTGGTTCCCGGCCGGCACCGGCCCGCAGGCCGGCATCAAGACTCACGCCCTGCCCGCGATCTGGAGCCAGCCTGCCGACTTCCGCAAGGCGGCCGACAATTTTGCCGCCCAGTCCAAGGCGCTGGACGCGGCGGCCGCCACGGGCGACCTGGCCAAGATCAAGCCGGCTGCCGGCCAGCTGGGCGGCGCCTGCAAGCAGTGCCACGACACCTTCCGCGAGAAGCAATAAGTGGCGGGCAGCAATCCTTCGCGGCGGGTCCTGGTATGGGACCTGCCGTTGCGCCTGTCGCACTGGGTGTTTGCGCTGGGCGTGCCGGCCATGTGGGCCAGCGTCGAATTCAACCATATGGACATCCACAAGACGCTGGGCGTGATCCTGCTGGGCTTTGTGGCGTTCCGGTTGATCTGGGGCGTTCTGGGCAGCGAGACGGCGCGCTTTGCCAGCTTCGTGCGCGGGCCGGGCGCTATTCTGGCCTATTTGCGCGGGCAAAAGGGCAAGGGCATCGGGCATAATCCGCTCGGCGCGCTCAGCGTGGTGGCGCTGCTGGGCCTGCTTTCGGCGCAGATCGCCGCGGGGCTTTTCGCGCAGGATACCGACGGGCTGGAATCGGGACCGCTCTCGCATCTGGTCTCGTATGATACGGCCGACCTTGCGCGCGAGATTCACGGCGCTGTCTTCAATCTGCTGCTGGCGGTGATTGTGGTGCATCTGTGCGCCATCGTCTTCTACCGCGTCATCAAGCGCGACAATCTGGTCGCCCCCATGGTCACCGGCTGGAAAGCGGTCGAGGACGACACGCCCGCTCCTGCCCGCGCGCCGCTATGGCGCTTTGCGGTGGCGGCGGTGCTGGCCGCCGCGCTGGCATGGTGGATTGGCAACGGCGGGCCGCAAGGCTGACGCAGAAGGGGTTGCGCGGGCCTAGCCCTGCGCAACCCTTTTCGCATAGCGCCGGGCCAGCATCGCGCAGACAAACAGCTGCGCCTGATGAAACAGCATGAGCGGCAGGACGATCAGCCCCAGCGCGTGCCCCGGAAACAGGATGGCCGCCATGGGAATGCCGCCAGCCATGCTCTTTTTCGATCCGCAGAAAACGATGGCGATCTCGTCCTCGACGGTAAAGCCCAGACGCCTGCTGGCCAGCGTCGTGCCCACGATCACCACCGCCAGAATGGCCAAATCGATCGCCAGAATGGCCGCCAGCGTAACGGGCGACAGCTGCCCCCAGATGCCCGCCACCATCCCCGCGCTGAAGGCTGCGTAAACCACCACCAGCACCGACCCGCGATCGACCACCGAGGTGAGCGTCTTGTGCGCCAGCAGCCAGTCGCGCGCCCAGGGCCGGATTGCCTGCCCCGCCAGAAACGGCAGCAGGATCTGCATGGCGATATCCTCTAGCGCCTTGAGCGAGAAGCCGCCGCTGGCCGCAGGCAGCAGCTGCGCCACCAGCAAAGGCGTGATCACCACCCCCAGCAGGTTCGACAGCGAAGCGCTGCACAGCGCCGCCGGCACATTGCCCCGCGCTATGCCCGTAAACGCGACCGAACTTTGCACCGTCGAGGGAAGCAGGCACAGGAACATCAACCCGGCAAGCACATCGCGCGGCAAGGCCTGACCCAAAGCGCGCACCACCACAATACCGATAAGCGGAAACAGGATGAAGGTGCTGGCGAAAATCAGCGCCTGCAGCCGCCAATGCGCAATGCCCGCCCAGATCGCCGACGGTTGCAGTCTTGCCCCATAGAGCAGGAACAGCAGCCCGACCGCGCCCGTCACGCCATGATCGACCCACACTGTTGCCACGCCGCGCGCGGGCAGAACGGCCGCCAGCGCCACCGTGGCAATCAGCAACAGCAGGAAGCGGTCGACAGGCAGGCGCGACAGCAGCGACCCGCGCGGCGCGGACGCCGTTGGGAAAGGGATGGTGGTCGACATGGCGGGGCTCTCCTTGCGGTTGCCCGGCTCGATTATGCCGCAGCGTCATCATGCGCAATTGCGATGGATTTGATAATGGTTATTGCATATCGTGATAGGCATGCACCTCATTCCCGCAGACCTGCTGCAAAGCCTTGTGGCCGTGGCCGATGCCGGAAGCTTTACCGGCGCGGCGCGCGCTCTGGGCCTGGGCCAGCCTACCATCAGCCAGCACATCCGACGGCTCGAGGACATGGCCGGGCGCCGCCTGATCGATCGTGACACGCACCGCCTCGCGCTCACCCCCGATGGCGAGGTGATGCTGCGCCACGCCCGCGCGATCATCGACCAGCATATGCGCCTGGTGCGGCAGCTCACCGCCACGCCTTTGCGCGGGCGGCTGCGCTTTGGCGCCTCCGAGGATTTCGTGCTTTCGGCGCTGCCCGACGTGCTGGCCGCCTTTGCGCGGCGCCACGCCGGCGTCGATCTGGAACTGAGCGCAGGTTTGAGCCAGGACCTGTATCAGGCCTTTGATGCGGGCCAGCTCGATGTGATCTTTGCCAAACGCTGCGGGGCCGACCTTCGCGGCACGCCGGTCTGGCAAGAACCGATCCGCTGGGTTGGCCACCCCGATTTTCGCCCCGACCCCGGCCAGCCCCTGCCCCTCCTGCTCTATCCGCCGCCCAGCGTGACCCGCGCGCAGGCCATCACCACGCTCGATCAGGCGGGGCGCAGCTGGCGGGTGGGGTTTACCAGCGCCAGCCTGACGGGATTATCGGCAGCGGCGCGGGCGGGCATTGGCATCATGCCGCATTCGGCGCGGCTGATCCCGCCCGGCCTTGCCGTTCTGGCCGAGGGCAAGGATCTGCCCGCCCTGCCCGACATCGAATTTGTGGTCATCGGGCCGGGCGGGCGCAACCCGGCTGCCGAGGCGCTGATCGCCACGATCCTGCAATGGGCGCAGGCGCGCGCCCTTCCGCCGCTGGCCTGACGCCGCCTAGCTGCCGATGTGGCGCTGGCCACGCGCGGCGGCCAGTTGCTCCTGCTGCTGGCGCTGGCGATAGCCTTCGCGCTGGGCATCGCTGCGCTCCTCGTGGCAGGCCGGGCACGACACCCCCTCCTCGAACAGGGGCGAGAGGCGATCCTCGTCGGTGATGGGGCGGCGGCAGGCGTGGCACAGCCCATGCGTGCCCTGCGCCAGCCCGTGCCCCAGGCTGACCCGCTGGTCGAACACAAAGCATTCGCCCTCCCACAGGCTTTCCTCCTGCGGGATATGCTCGAGGTAATTCAGGATACCACCTTTCAGGTGATAGACCTCCTCGATCCCCTCGGCGCGCAGGAAGGCGGTCGATTTCTCGCAGCGGATGCCGCCGGTGCAGAACATGGCCACACGCGGCGCGCGCCCGTTGCGCGGGGCCAGCAGCGTCTCGCGGTTGTCGCGGAACCACTGCGGAAACTGCGTGAAAGAGGCCGTTTGCGGGTCCACAGCGCGGGCGAACGTGCCGATCGCCACCTCGTAATCGTTGCGCGTGTCGATCACCACCGTATCAGGGTCGGCAATCAGCGCGTTCCATTCGGCCGGCGAGACATAGTGGCCAACGCCCGTCAGCGGATCGATGTCGGGCTGGCCCATCGTCACGATCTCGCGCTTGAGGCGCACCTTCATGCGATAGAAGGGCATTTCGGGCGCGTCGGAATATTTGACATCGAGACCTTCGCAACCGGGCAGCGCGCGGATATGGCCCACCACCGCCGTGATCCCCTCGGCCGGGCCGGCAATCGTGCCGTTGATCCCCTCGCGCGCCAGCAGCAGCGTGCCCTTGATGCCCTGCCCCTCGCACAGCGCCAGCAGATCGCCGCGCAGTTCCGCCGGATCGGCAAAGCGCGCGAACTGATACAGAGCGGCCACGGTGATGGCAGGGTGGGTCTGGGCGGGCGTGTCAGTCATCGGGCGCAACTCTTGGGGCGTGGCAAAGCGCGCCCTTTCGCAGATTTGCCCGCGAAAGGCAAAAGTGCGCGCTTATCCTTTGGCCAGCAACGCCTTCTCGGCCTCGGCCATATAGTCGCGGGTGAGCGGCAGGGCGTGGCGATCGCGCACATATTGCAGCTGGAAATTCACCATGTCGCCCCAGCGGAACACAGTGAGTGCGCCGGCCAGATAGAAGCGCCACATGCGATAGAACCGCTCGTCGTAGAGCTTGACGATCTCTGCCTTGGCCGCAGTTGTCCGCTCGTACCAGTGCTCGATCGTATGGGCGTAGTGGACCCGCAGCACCTCGACATCGCTCAGCATCAGGTGCTCGCGCTCGCTGGCGGCCACCGTTTCGGACAGGGCCGGAATATAGCCGCCCGGAAAGATGTATTTGCGGGTGAAGGCATCGGTAAAGCTGGGCGCGCCGATGCGCCCGATCGTGTGGATGAGCGCCACGCCATCGGCCGCCAGCAGATCGCGGATCCGGCCAAAATAGGTGCGGAAGCTGGGCACGCCCACATGTTCGAACATGCCCACCGAAACGATGCGGTCGAACTTGCCCTCGAGCACGCGATAGTCGATCAGCTCGAACTTCACCCGGTCGGCAACGCCAGCCTCCTGCGCGCGGGCGCGGCCCACCTTCAGTTGCTCCTCGCTCAGCGTAATGCCCAGCACGTCAACATCGGCCACGCGGTTGAGGTAAAGCGCCATGCCGCCCCAGCCGCACCCGATGTCGAGCACTTTCAGCCCCGGCTTCAGGTTCAGCTTCGCGGCAATATGCGCCTTCTTTTCCAGCTGCGCGCGATCAAGGTCGCGGGTTTCGTTTTCGGGGGAGAAGTAGGCGCAGCTGTATTGCTTGTCGCGGTCGAGGAACAGGTCGTAGAGCCGGTCCGACAGGTCGTAATGATGCGCCACATTGGCCCGCGAGGCGCGCTGCGAGTTGAAACGGCGCAATTGAGTCAGCCAGCGCCGCTCGCCCCTGCCCAGCCCGCTGTCCACCTTCGCTTCCCAGCTGGAGTTGGCGCGAAACAGGTCGATCAGGCCAAGGATGTCCTCGCCCTCGATGTCGATGCGCTGGTCCATATAGGCCTCGGCCATGCCCAGCGAGGGCCGCCGGGCGATGTCGAAAGGCACGCGGGCATCATGGAATGTCATGCGTACCGGCGCACGCCCCGGATCGGGCGTGCCGTAATGATGTTGCCGGCCTGCTGAATCGGTAATGATCAGCTCACCCTGGCGAATGATGCGACGCAGGAACGAGTCGATAAGCATGGCGCGCAGCTTAGTCCTTTATCCCTAGACAAAACAAGCGGTGTCCATGACCGGTAGCCTGCGACTATAATGCGCGAGCAAGATAAAGGGTTATCGTCGCCAGAGAAAGTATCGTCGAGAGGAGAACCACGCGCGATGTAAGGCCTGCTTCGCGTTCATAGAATTCGGCCACCATGAAGGGGCCGGTGCCGGTGGGCAGCGCCGCAATCAGCACGGCAGCGTGGGTGGCCAGCGGCGGCAAGTGAAACACCCAGACCGCCAGCGCCCAGGTGGCCGCCGGCTGCACCAGCAGCTTGAGCGCCACCAGCAACGTGGCCGCAGCCCCCGCGCCCGGTGCCGCCACCCGCTTTTCGCCCAGGAACAGCCCAAGCCCCACCAGCGCGCAGGGCGATGCCGCCCCGCCCAGCAGCTTCAGGAACGTCTCGGCAGGCGCTGGCAGCCGCTGGCCCGACACCATCACCAGCGCGCCCAGCACCGGCGCCACCACCAGCGGATTGCGCGCCACCGACAAGGCCACCTTGCGCACCACATGCGCCGGATGCCCTTCGGCCTGCAACCCCACCTCGACCAGAATGATGCCCAAAGCAAACAGGCAGCAGATCGTCAGGATCGAGGCGATGAGCGTCATCTCCATCGCCGCATGGGCCGCGGCGCCCTGCCCCAGCGTTGCCGCAAGCAGCGGAAAGCCAATGTAGCCGGTATTGGCATAGGCCGCGTTCAGCCCGTCGATCGAGGCGTCGGCCAGATGGCGCCCGGCCTTGCCCCGCCAGCGCAGGGCGATGGTGACCGCAAAGACCGCCATCATGCCCAGCCCGAAGGCCGCCACAAAGCCAGGCTGCCACAGGTCGGCCACCCGCGCATTGGCGACAATGTCGAACAGCAGCGCCGGCAGTGCCAGCCACACCACGAAGCGGTTGATCTCGCCGCTGGCCAGCGGGCCCAGCGCGCCCAGTCGCCGCGCCAGCCAGCCCGCCAGGATCAGCGCGAACACCGGCAACACAATCAGCAGGACGGACAGCATGGCTTGGCAAGGCTCCGGTAAAAGCCATGCGCTTATCGGGCGGAACTGATACAATCCAATGCGTAGTTCCGAGCATATTGATACCTTTTCCGCATGAGAACCCCCGCATGACCATCGACATCCGCCAGTTGCGCTATTTCACCGCCCTTGCCGAAACGCTGCATTTTGGCCGGGCGGCGCAGCGCCTGCATGTCACCCAGCCCCCGCTCAGCCGGCAGATCGCCGCGCTCGAGCAGGATCTGGGCGTGCGCCTCGTCGAGCGCCACTCGCGCCGCGCCCGCCTGACGCCCGCGGGCGAGCGTTTTCTGGCCGATGCGCGCGGCGTGCTGGCAGGGCTGGATCAGGCGTGCCGCAACGCCCGCGCGGTCGATGCCGGGGCCATGGGCGAACTGGCGGTGGGGTTCATGATGCACGCGGCCTATGGCGTGATGCCGGGGCTGGCGCGGCGCTACATGGCGCAGTGGCCCGATGTGCGGCTCACCTTGCGCGAAATGGTGCCCAGCGCGCTGGTCGAGGGGGTGGCCAGCGGGGCGCTTGATGCCGGCATCACCTTTGAAACGGCGCCCGTGCGGGGCATGAACACCCACGTTATCCACCGCGAGGCACTGTGCCTTGTCGCGCCTGCCGGGCACCGCCTTGCCACCTTGCCCGACATAGGCGCCGAGGATCTGGCCGGCCAGCCCTTCATCGCCTCGCCGGCCGAGGCCACCCCCACTTTGCGGGAAAGCATCGAGGCCTATCTGCTGCGCGCCGGCACGCCGCCCGCGATCCGCCTCGAGGCACAGTTGCAACAAACCATCGTCAGCCTTGTGGCCGAGGGCATTGGCGTGGCCATCGTGCCGGAATCGCTGCAAAAGCTGGGTATTGCCGGCGTAGCATTCCGCCCGCTGGCCCATGCGCCCATGGTTGCGCATGTGGTGGCCTGGCGCGGCGACTGCGGCAATCCGGCCCTGCCCCATTTCCTGAGCGCGGCCGGCGTGCCTCAGGCCGGGGCGTAATCGGGATAGGTCGCCATGGCAGTGAACACATGGTCGGCATCCAGCCACACCTGCTCGCGATCGACCGCTTCCTCGCGGATCATCTCGTCGAGCATGTAGCCGAATTCGACGCTCATGCGGATGCGCCGGCGCAGTACGTCCTCGGGCACATGAGGCAAAGCCGGCTGGTACAGGTCGAGCAGCAATTGCGTGACCGCCGCGTGCGATTCCAGCCTTATGGGCGTCAGGCGCGGCACCGCCCGCAAGGCGCCCAATATCCAGCGAATGCCCGGCTCGCCATCGCCCACCAGCGCGGTATCGCGAATAAGCTCGATGGTATGCCCGGCAATCTGTTCGGGCGGCAGGCACCGCATCCGCTCGGTCCATTGCTCGAGCACGACGTTCTGCCGCTCCATCAACCGTTCAGCCAACGCCGCCAGAATGGCGTATTTGTCGTCGAAATAGCGGTAGAAGGCAGGCGGCGTGACCCCTGCCCGCTCGCAGATGAGATTGCTCGATATGCGCTCGATGCCCACCTCGCCCAGCAGCAGGCTGGCCGCATCGAGCAATTTATCGAAAGTAATGCGCGCGCGCGCCTGGCGCGGCTTGCGAAAGACCGACATCTATCCCATCCCCTTTTCCCGGGGAGTGATTGATACCCATCGCTATCGTTTATGCAAGCAGGCAAACGCGCAGCGGCGGGCCACTGGCGCGCTTGCCCTGATTGCCCCGCGCTTACTGCGCCGCGCCCTTGCCCGGCCCGCGATAGCGCGACAGCCAATGCGCATAAGGCGCCGGCAACACCCCCGCAGGGTTCTCGCGCCCCAAGGCCTGCGCCAGTTGATAAGGGTAATGCGGGTCGGCCAGCATGGCGCGGCCAATCATCACCACATCCATCTGCCCTTCGGCCACAGCGCGTTGCGCGTCTTGCGCGGCATCCACGCACCAGGCCGAAGCCACCGGCATGGCCAGTTCGCGCCGCACCCGCGCCACCACCGGCGTCAGGAAAGCCGGCGCCCAGGGCACCCTGGCCTCGATGGTCGAAAAGCCCATCGACACGCTGAGTAGGTCCAGCCCGCCATCGCGCATCCGGCGCGACAGGTCGACGGCTTCGGTCAGCGTCTCCTCGTCGCGGCCATCATATTCGATCACGCCAAAACGCGCCGTCAGCGGCAGGTTTTCGGGCCAGACCGCGCGCACCGCCGCCAGCGTTTCCAGCATGAAGCGGCCGCGCCCTGCCGCATCGCCACCATACTCGTCGGTGCGCTGGTTGGCGTGGACTGAGAAGAAACTCTGCGCCAGATAGCCATGCGCGAAATGCAGCTCCAGCCACTCGAACCCGGCATCGAGCGCGCGTCGGGCGGCGGCCACGAAATCGGCGCGCACGCGCGCGATGTCGGCAAGCGTCATTTCGCGCGGCACGCGGGGCAAACCGCCGCCAAAGGCAATGGCCGAGGGCGAGATCGTCTCCCAGCCGCGCGGGTCGTCGGCGGAGATATGGTCGTCACCCTCCCACGGGCGGTTGGCGCTGGCCTTGCGCCCGGCGTGGCCAATCTGGATGCCCGGCACCGCGCCGGCCGCCTTGATGGCGCTGGCAATGCGGGCAAGGCCGGGCACATGTTCATCGCTCCACAGGCCCGTGCAGGCCGGGGTGATGCGCCCCTCGGGCGAAACACCGGTCGCCTCGACGATGACAAGGCCCGTGCCGCCGCGCGCAAGGCCTGCATAATGCGCCTCGTGCCAGTCGGTCACAAAGCCGTCGACGGCGCTGTACTGGCACATGGGCGGCACCGCGATGCGGTTGCGCAGCGTCACGTCCTTCAGGGTGAAGGGAGAAAACAGATCGGTCATGAAAGTGGGGCTTTCCGAGAGAGGATGTCAGGCGTTGCGGGCTGCGGCGACCAGGCCAACCAGCCAGTCCTGATGGCCGTTGATCATCGGATTGGGGCGGGCATTAGCCAGCTCGCGGGCCGGCGCGCCGTTTTGCGTTTCCTGCGTCAGAATGCGAACACGCCCGCCCGGCAGGTCCTCGATCAGCCAGGCGTGGTGGACATCGAGCCGCGCCTCGCCCTCCCCGCACCAGCCATGCCAGGCAATGCGGGCGGCCTGACCGGCTGCGGGGGGCACGCATTCGGTCACTTCCGCCTCGACCGGAAAGCCGAAGGTGGTGAAGGCAAAGCGCGTGCCGGCGGCAAGTTCCGGCCCGGCATCGCCGTGCAGAACCACATCTGCGCTGTTGGCATAATAGGTCGGCCAGCGCGCGGCAATGGCCAGATGCGGCCACACAAGCGCTGCCGAAAGGCCGGCGACGATCACCTCGTTCGAGGCGAAATTATCTGTAAATCCGGGGACATACCCCTCTGGCCAGTGAATGGCTTGCATCTTGTACCTCTGGGTTGCGCCAAAGGTGGCGCTGGACAGGGGCGGATGTGAGGATTATCCAGACATAAGGCAAATTTGCATTCGAGATACTCTTCATCATGGCAGATGATATCAGGGCGCTGGACCTCAACCTTTTGAAAGCGCTCGACGCGCTGCTGGTCGAGCGCAGCGTGACCCGCGCGGCCGAACGCCTTGGCCTGACGCAACCGGCGGTGAGCGGCATGCTGGCCCGCCTGCGCACCACTTTCGACGATCCGCTGTTTGCCCGCGCGCGCCACGGCATCGTGCCCACCGCCCGCGCCGAGGCACTGGCCGCCCCCTTGCGCGAACTGATCGCCGGGGTCGAGGCGCTGGTGCAGCCGCCCGGTTTCGATCCGGCCACCGCCGCCTTCACCTTCTCGATCGCGGCCACCGATTATGCCCAGCAAACCATCGTCGTGCCTTTCATGGCCCGCGTGCGCGCGGCCGCGCCCGGCATCCGCCTATCGGTGCGATCGGTTGCCGAACGCGCGCTGATGCCCGCCTTCGAGCAGGGCACCGTCGACCTGGCGCTGGTCAGCCCCGACAGCGCCCCGCCCAGCCTGCAATCACGCTGGCTTTATGACGAAACCTATGTGCTGGCCATGCGCGAGGGGCACCCGGTGGCAGGCGCGAACAGCATCGATCTCGACCTGTTCTGCGCGCTCGATCATGCGCTGGTTTCGCTGGCGGGGGATCCGTTTCATGGGGTGACCGATACCGAACTGGCCCGCCTTGGCCGGCAAAGGCAGGTGGCCTGCTCGGTCGGCTGCTTCCTGGTGCTGGCCGAGGTGCTGCGCCAGAGCGACATGGTGGCGATGGTGCCGCAGCGCCTGCTCGAACGCTCGGCGGGCCTTGTCGGGCGCGAGGCGCCGGTCAGCGTGCCCGGCTTTGCCAAGCTGGCGGTCTGGCACGAGCGGCACCAGCGCGACCCGGCGCACCAGTGGCTGCGCGGGCTGTTGGCCGGAATGTATGCCTGACAGTCTTGACGCAGATGCGAAATCGCGCCAATCGCTGGCGTAACGGCAATGGATTCTGCCAGGCTGCGGGCACATTGCCTTATGCCGAACCGCCTTCGCACCGCGCGGGGCTGATGATTCCTACCTTCGCTGTTCTGGCAACAAGGTGGAATCATGCCTGCTGAATTTCGGTCATTCCTGATTGCGTTCAACCCTGTGGCCGACGGCCTTGGTCGCGGGCGGATGCTGGCGCTGGCGCGCTGGCTAGGCCTGCTGCTGCCCATGTCTGCGGCGGTGGGCAGCCTGTGCGCGGCGTTTTTGTGGAGCCTGGATGCGGCCACACGGGCGCGTTTCGACCATCCCTGGCTGCTCTATGCCCTGCCCCTCATGGGCTTTGCCATTGGCGCGCTGTATCGCCGGCTGGGACAAAGCGTGGAAGGCGGCAACAACATGGTCGTAGAGCAGATCCACGAGCCGGATGGCGGCATTCCGCTGCGCATGGCGCCGCTCATTTTCGTGGGCACGGTGGGCACGCATCTGTGCGGCGGCTCGGCGGGGCGCGAGGGCACGGCGGTGCAGATGGGCGCCAGCATCGCC
>DATMUT010000494.1:0-2854 GCA_035563755.1 Novosphingobium sp. | reverse complement strand
CCTCGCCGCTGTTCGTCCCGGCGTGGACGGGGTCGGCCGGCGTTTCCTATGAAATCCCGGTGGCCAAGCTGCACGGGCAGATCACGCCGCGTCTCGACATGGTGTATCAGTCCAGCCTGTCGTTCAGCTCGACCAGCGCGGTCGCCTCGGTGCCGGCGCGCGCGCTGCTGAACGGGCGTGTGACCTATACCACCGACAATGGCGACTGGACCTTTGCCGTGGGGGCCACGAACCTGCTCAACAAGGTCTACTATCTCAACATCTTCGACCTGACCGCCTTTGGCCAGCCCACCACCGAGGGCCAGCCCGGCGCCCCGCGCGAGTGGTACGTCTCGCTCAAGCGCAAGTTCTGACGCTTTTTCGCGAATTTAACGAGCTTTCCCAACTGAGGGGCCTTCGGGCTCCTCTTTTTTGTGCGGGGCAGGGGGCTTGCGCAGTTGGCGCGGGCGATGGGGGGGGGCTCAACAAGGTGAAAATGACAAATAGCGCGCTGGCATGGCCCATGTTCTGATTTCATTGATGAGTGTATGAATGGCATTCGCCAATCTGGACGAAGTTTTTGTCGAGGCGTGATTTTTTGGCAATTTCCCCCGCTTCCCTTTCGCTTACTACGTAGTAAGCATCGCTCACCGTTAAAAAGACTTGGGGTGCGAATCATGGCGTTTGTGGCGGCTTTTCGGGGCAGGGCGGGGCTTGTGTTGGGCGTTTTCGCTCTCGTGCTGGGTTTAGGGGGGCCGGTATTGGCCGCTCCGAGCGACCAGCAAGAGGCGCAAATCCGGCAAGCAGCCCAAGCCGCCCGGGCAGCGGCGCAACCTGGCCCGCGTGATATCACCCCGCAGGATCAGGGCACGATACATATACCGGCGGGCGAATCTTTCATCCCCGCTCAGCAGGCCGATGACCTGATGGCCGCGCTGGGCAACCACCGCGAACCGGGGCGAGTTGGCCTGATCGTGCCGCGTGGTGAGTTGGCGCACTGGCTGGTCGATGTGTCTTGGGTTCACGATGGCTATGTTCGCGATGGCGATGCCAAGGAATGGCAGCCCGATGCCATGCTCGACAACATCCGCGAGGGTACCGAAAAGCAGAATGAGGATCGTATCGCCAAGGGTATTCCGGCGCTCGATATTACCGGCTGGGTGGAAAAGCCGACCTATGACAATGCGACGCACCGCCTGATCTGGTCACTGGCGGCAAAAGTGCGCGGCGCGCAGGCCGATCAGCCGCAGAATATCAATTACAACACTTATGCGCTGGGCCGCGAAGGCTATTTCAGCCTCGACCTGATCACCGATTCACAGGCGATTGCGGCTGACAAGTCCGTGGTCAACGCATTGCTCGCCTCGCTGCAATATGCACCTGGCAAGCGGTATCAGGATTTCACCGAGGGATCGGACAAGGTCGCGGCCTATGGGCTTGCTGGCCTGATCGGTGTCGTGGCGATCAAGAAGTTGGGTCTGCTGGCGATCGCCGGGGCTTTCTTGCTTAAGGCGTGGAAGCTGGCGCTGGTCCTGGCGCTGGGCGGATGGGCGGCGGTAAAGCGGTTTTTCGGCCGCATGCTGGGGCGCAAGCCCGCCGAGGAAAGCGAGACCGAGGAGGCGGCGCTGCCGGAAGAGCATCATGGCGACGCAGCGCCGGCGCCCGATGCCACCACCGCCGAAGGGCACCCTGTCCCGGCTGAAACGCCGGTTTCGTGATCCGCGACCGTCTTGGGAATCCTGATCCGTGATCAAATTGCTGCTGTTGGCGTTGAAGGTGTTCAAGCTTGGCAAGGTGGGCGGCACTGCGCTCACCATGCTGATATCGCTTGGCTTCTATGCGCAGGTCTTTGGCTGGCGTTACGCGGCGGGGTTCATTGGCCTGCTGTTCTTGCATGAGATGGGGCATTATCTGGCGGCGCGGCAGCGTGGCCTGAATGTCGGGGCGCCCACTTTCATTCCCTTCGTTGGCGCCTGGATTGCGCTGAAAGAGCACCCGATGGACGCCGAGACGGAGGCTTACGTTGCCTTCGCAGGCCCGTTTGTCGGCACGCTGGGGGCGCTGGCTTGCTATGCTCTGGCGCGCGAGCAAGACAGTCATACGCTGCTGGCCGTTGCCTATGCCGGTTTTTTCCTCAATTTTTTCAATCTCATTCCGATATCTCCGCTCGATGGCGGGCGGATCACGGGCATCCTCTCGCCACGCGTATGGTTTGCTGGCGTGCCAATCATGCTGGCATTGATGCTGTATCGCCCCAGCCCGCTGCTGTTGCTAATCACCATCATGGCGATTCCGTCTTTAAAGCAAGCCTGGAACTTCGATCCTCACGCGCCGGAAAATCAGGCTTATTATGGCGTATCGGCGGAAAAGAAGATTGAATATGCGGTATTGTATCTGGCTCTGGCTGCGTTCCTGGCAGTGATGACCAGTAGCTTGCACGATGTACTGAGCGGGGCATAAGCAAAGCCGGCTGGTAAAAGCCTGCTTTGCCAAAGGCCCCGACCGTCTCGCGGATGCAGCCGCGGCTTTTCCGCCGCTATCTCCGGGAGTGATGCGAGGGGCCGCGCCCCTCGCATCACTCCCTTACTTCTTCCCGCTGTCGCGCAGTTCCTCGGCCATGCGCGAGATGTGCGCCCGCACGCTTTCGGCCTGCGCGGGCGAGATATAGGCGCGGAAGCTGGCCATGCCGTTCCGTTCGAGCGCCCCGTCGATGACGACGCTGCGAAAGGCCTGCGCGCTGGCGATCATGCCTGACCGGCGCAGGTCGGGGTTGACCGGCCCCATGTGGCAGATCTGGCAATAGGTGCCGTAGATCCGCGCGCCTTCCTCGCGCTGGGCGTCGGTAAAGCTGTCCCTGGCAGGGCTTGCCGGGGGG
>DATMUT010000493.1:0-4122 GCA_035563755.1 Novosphingobium sp. | reverse complement strand
CGTGCAGCGTCAGGTCACAGGCGCGCTCGAAGAGGCGCTGGCCGCGCTCAAGCACGGGCGGCTGGGCCATCGCATCCACAGCGCTTTCCCCACCGAATACGAGCAGCTGCGCCACGACTTCAACGCCACGATGGAAACGCTGGGCACGCAGATTGCCGAGGTTGCCCGGTCCTCGACGGCGGTGCGTACCGGCGCGGGCGAGATTTCGGCTGCGGCGCAGGATCTGGCCCGCCGCACCGAAGGCCAGGCAGCAAGCCTGGGCGAGACGGCCAATACTGTGCGCGAGCTGACTTCATCGGTGAGCGAATCGCGCAGCGCCGCAAGCGCGGCCAGCGCCGCAGCCCAGGATGCCGAGAACGAAGCCAGCACCAGCGGCAAGCTCATGCTCGAGGCGGTTTCGGCCATGACCTCGATCGCCGGCACGTCGGACAAGATGCGCTCGATCGTCGAGATCATCGATGGCATCTCGTTCCAGACCAACCTGCTGGCGCTCAACGCCGGGGTCGAGGCGGCCCGTGCGGGTGATGCTGGCCGTGGCTTTGCGGTGGTGGCCAGCGAAGTGCGCAACCTGGCCGAGCGCAGCGCCGAAGCTGCCAAGGAAATCGGCGCTCTGATCGTCAATTCGGGTCAGGAAGTGCACCACGGCGTGCAAATGGTCAGCCAGACGCAAAACTCGCTGCAGCGTATTGTGCAGAAGGCGGGCGAGCTTTCGGGCATGATCGGCGGCATTGCCGAGGGCGCCAACCGTCAGGCCGATGCCATCGCCCAGGTCAACTCGGTCATTGCCGAGATCGACAAGGCCACCCAGCAGAATGCCGCGCTGGTCGAGGAATCGACCGCCGCCTCGCACTCGCTGGCCAACGAGGCCGAGCGCCTCTCGACCGTGGTGGGCGGCTTCTCGCTCGAGGGCGCCTCGGCCCGGCCGGCCCCCGCGCCTCGCGCGCCGGCCCGCGCGGCAGCGCCCGTGGCCGAAACGCCGGTCATCGAGTTGCCCCGCAGCCGCGCTGCCCGCCGCACGCCGGTCAAGCCCATGACGCAGGGCAACACCGCCATTGCCGCCGACAACGAGGACTGGTCGGAATTCTGATACGCCCCGAGCGGGGCACACCATCATGCGAGGAGGGGCAGGCCGCCATGGCTCGCCCCTTTCGCGTTACAGGCCGGCCTTGATCAGCCAGTCGTGGAACAGGCGCACCGGCCGGCTTTCGAGCGCGCGCGGGCGGCAGACGAACCAGTAGCTGTACGGGCTTTCGACATCGACATCGTACAGACGCACCAGCCGGTCGTCGCCATCGCGCAGGAAGTGGTCATCGTGCATGATGGCAATGCCAAGGCCAGCCGCAGCGCCCGCCAGAATGAGCTGCGCTGAATCGAAATGGTCGATCGCGGCCGGCTCCAGCTTTTCCAGCCCCAGCGCCGCCTTCCACACATCGAAACTCTCGGGCAGGTCGGCCGAGATCAGGAAGGTCTGCTTCGAAAGCATGGCCATATCGGGCTTGGCGCCAATCTCGCGGGCCAGCGCCGGCGAGACGAAGGCATGCACCCGGTTATGGTCGAGCCGCACGTGGTGCAGGCTCTCGTCCGGCTCCTTGTCGAGCACGATGGCCGCATCGAGCGAATCGCCCAGCCGCGTCTCGAGCTGCGGGCCGGTGTCGATGTCGATGTGCAGGCGCGGGTGCAGCTTGCGCAGTTCGGGCAGGCGCGGAAACAGGCGCTCGCCGGCAAACAGCGGTGGCACGCCCAGATGCAGGCGCATCACGTTCGAGGATTCCATCTGCGACTCGACCGCCTCGGCCAGATCCTCAAGCCGCGGGCTGACCGCGTTGTAGAACGCCTGCCCCTCGTCGGTCAGCTTCATCGATTGATGCTGGCGGGTGAACAGGCGCTTGCCGACGAAATCCTCGAGCGCTGCCACGCGGCGCGACAGCGCCGAAGGCGAGAGGCCCAGTTCGTTGGCCGCGGCCTTGGCCGAGCCAAGCCGCACGATGCGCACGAAAGCCTCGAGCGCGCGAAGGGGGGGCAGGCGGCGGAATGCGGGCATTACATCACTCCCTGTGGCTGCCGTGGTGGGGATCGCTTAGGGGCGGGTGCAGGCGCAGGCGGCTGATGTGCCGCTCGTCCGCGCCGGTGATTTCCAGCGTCCAGCCGCTTTCGTGGGCGATCTGCGCGCCCACCTGCGGCACATGGCCGGCCAGCAGGAAGGCCAGGCCGCCCAGCGTGTCGATGTCTTCCTCGGTGCGGGCAAGGGCCGGGTCGACCTTTTGCGCCACCTCGTCCAGCTCGACGCGGGCGTCGGCCTCCCACAGGCCGTCGGGGCGGTGGATCAGCAGCTCTTCGGGCGCATCATCATGCTCATCCTCGATCTCGCCGACGATTTCCTCGACCAGATCCTCGATGGTGATGATGCCCTCGGTGCCGGAATATTCATCGACCACCACGGCCAGATGGGTGCGGCTCTGGCGCATGTCGGCCAGCACGTCGATGGCCGCGCGCGGGCAGGGCACGAACAGCGGCTGGCGCATCAGGCGGGTCCAGTGGCTGGACGGCGCCTCGCCCTTGGCCAGATGCGGGAAAACGTCCTTTATCAGCATCATGCCGATAATTTCATCGAGCGTTTCGCGGTAGACCGGCAGGCGCGAAACGCCATGTTCGGCAAAGGCGGCAACCACATCGTCCCAGCTGGCGGTATTGGCGATGGCCACGATCTTGACGCGTGGAATGCACACGTCGGCCGCGTCCAGCTCGCTGAAATGCAGCATGTTCCGCAGCATCTGCCGCTCGGTTGGCGAGAGGTCGCCGGCAGGCGAGGGGGCGCTGGCGTCCTCGTGCTCGTCGATCACCTCTTCGAGGTGCGCGCGCAGGCTCTGGTCCTGCAGGCCGCCGTCGAAAAACCGCCGCAACTGTTGCCAGATGCTGCGTTTACTGTCCGGCTCCCCGTGACCGGGTTCGCCTGTCCGGCCCGTATCGGCCACCACTTGTCCTGCCTCCTGTGTGCGAGGGCTAGCCAGCGCGCGCCACGAAACGGCGTGCAGCGGGTGAATCAGTCCTCGGTTGCGATAAACTCAAATGTCGTGGTCGCCATATGGGTCGGCAATGCCCAATTGCGCAAGCGCCAATATCTCGAGTTGCTCCATTTTTCGGGCATCTTCGGCAGAAATCTCGTGATCGTGCCCGGCCAGATGCAGCAATCCGTGAATCAACAGATGTGTTGCATGATACGCAAGTGGGACGGATTTCTCCTCGGCCTCGCGCGCGCAGGTTTCATAGGCCAGCGCAATGTCGCCCAGCATCTCGGGCGGGCCATCGCCCTCCTCCTCGGCCAGATCGAGCAGGTCCTCGCGCTCGAGCATGGGGAAGGAAAGCACGTTGGTCGGCTTGTCGCGCTCGCGCCATTCGCGGTTCAGCGCATGGACCTCGGCGTCGCTGGTGAACAGCACGCTGACCAGCAGGCGCGGGTTGGCCAGTTCGGGCGCCTGCGCGGCAATGGCCTGCGCGGCGCTGGTGGCCATCGCCTCCCAGTCGTGCGTGTCGGGCCAGGGGGTTTCGATGTCGATCTCGCGCGTCAGCATGGCCAAGGCCCCTACGCGAAGACGCGCGCCCTGTCGAAGGGCGCGCGCCGATTTTACCCCGATTTCGCCGGATTCGCGCCGAAGGTGGTGGCCGTGTTTCCGCCCATGAAAGGCGCCGCATTCTCGCCTTCATACGCCTCGACAATGCGCCCCACGATGGGGTGGCGCACCACATCGCTGCTGGTAAAGCGCACCGTGGCGATGCTTTCCACACCCTCGAGCCGGTTCACCGCGTCGGCCAGGCCGCTCATGGCCGGGCCGCCCGGAATGTCCACCTGCCTCGGGTCGCCGCAGATGACCATGCGGCTGTTCATGCCAAAGCGCGTCAGGAACATCTTCATCTGCGCGGCGGTGGTGTTCTGCGCCTCGTCCAGAATGACGAAGGCATCGGCCAGCGTGCGCCCGCGCATGAAGGCGATGGGCGCGACCTCGATCTCGCCGCTGGCAAGGCGGCGTTCGACCTGCTCGGGCGGCATGCAGTCGTACAGCGCGTCGTAGAGCGGGCGCAGATAGGGGTCGACCTTCTCCTTCATGTCGCCGGGCAGGAAGCCCA
>DATMUT010000492.1:0-2258 GCA_035563755.1 Novosphingobium sp. | reverse complement strand
CGGTCAACCGCTTCTGCGGCTCGTCGATGAGCGCGATCCATTACGCGGCTGGCCAGATCGCGCTGGGCGCGGGCGAGGCGTTTGTGTGCGCGGGCGTTGAATCGATGAGCCGGGTGCCGATGATGGGCTTCAACCCCCTGCCCAACCCCGCCCTCGCGCAACGTAGCGCGGCCTATATGAGCATGGGCGAAACGGCCGAGAATGTGGCCGCGCGCTGGCACATCGACCGGGCGGCACAGGAAGCCTTCGCGCTGGAAAGCCAGCGCCGCGCCGCCGCCGCGCAAGCCGCCGGCCATTTCACCGACGAGATCGTGGCCATCGCCACAAAGGCCGGCGCGGTCGATACCGACGGCTGCCTGCGCCCCGGCACCACGGCAGAAGCGCTGGCCAGCCTGAAACCGGCCTTCAGCGCGCAGGGCAGCGTGACCGCCGGCACCGCCAGCCCGCTCACCGATGGCGCGGCGGCGGTGCTGGTCACCACCGGCGCCTTTGCGCGCGCACATGGCCTGCCGGTGCTGGCCCGCATTGCCGGCATCGCCATCAGCGGCTGCGCGCCCGAGATCATGGGCATTGGCCCGGTGGCCGCCAGCCGCAAGGCTCTGGCGCGAGCAGGCATTACCGCTGCCGACCTCGACGTGATCGAGCTGAACGAGGCCTTTGCCAGCCAGAGCCTTGCCTGCATCGCCGAGCTGGAGCTGGACCCGGCCAGGGTGAACATTGACGGCGGCGCGATTGCCATCGGCCACCCGCTGGGCGCGACAGGCGCGCGCATTACCGGCAAGGCTGCCGCGCTGCTGGCCCGCACGGGGGGCCGCTATGCGCTGGCCACGCAGTGCATCGGCGGCGGGCAGGGCATTGCCACCGTGCTGGAGGCGGCTCGATGAACGGCCCGGTGAGCGCCACCTTGCGCAAGGTCTGCGTGATCGGCGCGGGCACGATGGGCGCCGGCATCGCCGCGCAAGTGGCCAATGCCGGGGTGCCAGTGCTGCTGCTCGACATTGTGCGCGACGAGGCCGACCGCAACGCCGTGGCCCGCGCCGCGCTCGACCGGCTGGGAAAGGCCGAGCCGGCCGCCTTCATGCACAAAGGCGCCGCCCGGCTGGTCGAGATCGGCAATATCGAGGATGACCTGCCGCGCATTGCCGATTGCGACTGGGTGATCGAGGCGATTGTCGAGCGGCTGGACCTGAAGCAGGCGCTTTACGCCAAAATCGAAAGCCTGCGCGGCGAGGCGACCGCCGTGTCCTCCAACACCTCGACCATTCCGCTGAGCGCGCTGGTGGCCGGGCGCGGCGAGGCGTTTCGCCGGCATTTCCTCATCACCCATTTCTTCAACCCGCCGCGCTACATGCGCCTGCTCGAAGTGGTGCAGGGGGCCGATACCGACCCCACCCTTGCCGCCCGCATCGCCGATTTTGCCGACCGGGCGATGGGCAAGACCATCGTGGCCGCGCGCGATACGCCCGGTTTCATCGCCAATCGCGTGGGCACTTTCTGGATCCAGACGGCGATCAACGCCGCCTTCGATCAGGGGCTGGCCATCGAGGATGCCGACGCCATTGCCGGGCGGCCCATGGGCGTGCCCAAGACCGGCATCTTCGGCCTGGTCGATCTGGTGGGGCTGGACCTGATGCCGCATCTGAAGGTCAGCCTGACCGCCACCCTGCCGCCTGCCGACCCCTATCACGCCATCGCCATTGACCACCCGCTGATCGACCGGCTGATTGCCGAGGGCTACACCGGGCGCAAGGGCAAGGGCGGCTTCTACCGCCTCAACCGCGAGGCCGGGAAGCGCAAGGAAGCCATCGATCTGGCCAGCGGCACGTACCGCCCGGTGGCAAAGCCCGTGAGCATTCCCCCAGCCGCGCAAAAGGACCTGCGCGCGCTGATCGCCGCGCCCGGCGTTGTGGGGCGCTATGCCTGGGCGGTGCTGGGGCCAACGCTGGCCTATGCCGCCTCGCTGGTGGGCGATGGCGCCGATCATGCGGCGGGCGATGTGCTGGCGCTCGATACGGCCATGCGGCTGGGCTATAACTGGAAGGCCGGCCCCTTCGAGATGATCGACCGGATTGGCGCGGAAACGCTGGCCGCGCGGCTGGCGGCCGACGGGCGCGCGGTGCCCGACATCCTGCGCATGGCGGGCAACCGCCCGTTCTACCGCGTGGCCGATGGGCGGCGCGAATATCTGAGCGTGGATGGCGCCTATCACCCTATCGTGCGGCCCGAAGGCGTGCTGCTGCTCGAGGACATCAAGGCGG
>DATMUT010000491.1:0-9652 GCA_035563755.1 Novosphingobium sp. | reverse complement strand
GGGGCGGGCATTGCCGTGTGCCCGTCGTCCAACCTGTTCCTCGGCTCGGGGTTTTTCAACTTTGGCCAGGCCGACGCGCATGGCGTGCGGATCGGCCTTGGCACTGATATTGGCGCTGGCACGTCCTTCTCGATGATGCACACCGCCGGCCTTGCCTATCAGGCGGCGCTGGCGCGCGAGGAGCGGCTGGACCCGTTTCACGCGCTGTATCTTGCCACCGCAGGCAGCGCTGCGCTGCTGCATGTGGCCGACCGGGTGGGCGCGCTCGAGCCGGGGCAGGAGGCCGATTTCGTGGTGCTCGACGATGCGGCAACGCCGCTGCTGGCGCGGCGCACGGCCGTGCTGGGCAAGGACCGCGACGGGCTGGCCCAGCGCCTGTTTGCCATGCAGATTCTGGGCGATGACCGCATCGTGGCGGCCACCCATGTGGCCGGGCGCTGCCTGTGGCAACGCGCCGCCCGGGCCTAGGGAAAACCCCCGAAGCCCTTGGAAAACCACCGGATCGGAGCGGAGCGTGGACCTAACTGGCGTTGCCTGACAGGGCGCAAGACCGCATGTTTGCGGTTCTGGCGCTGGCGCTGGAACACATGCGGAAAGTTGCCATCCGATGGACGAGACACTCACCGACATCCTGTTCGTTCACCAGAACATGCCCGGCCAGTTTCGCCATCTGGCGCCCGAGCTGGTCCGGAGCGGGCGTTTTCGCGTGTTTTTCCTGACCTGTCGGCAGGGGGCGGGCATGGCCGGGGTGCACACGGTGCAATACACCCGCCCCCGGCTCGAGCAGCGCTCGGCCGAACCCTTTGCCCGCCCGATCGAGAATTCGATGATTTTTGGCCGCGCCGTGGCGCGCGCGGCGATGGACATGAAGCGGCGCGGCATCAACCCCAAGCTGATCCTGGCCCATCCCGGCGGGGGCGAGGGGCTGTTCCTGCGCGATGTGTGGCCCGCAGCCAAGATCCTCTCCTATGCCGAATATTACTATCAGCCGCAGGGGGGCGACATTGGTTTTGACCCGCTGTTCCCGGTCACGCCGGGTTGCGTGCTGGCCTCGCGGGCGATGAATGCCAATCTGCTGCTGGCGCACGAGCAGGCCGATGTGCTGCTGGCGCCCACGCAATGGCAGAAAAGCCGCCACCCCGAATTGCTGCGCGACCGGATCGAGGTGGTGTTCGACGGGATCGACACCGACCGTGCCTGCCCCGATCCGCAGGCCCGCTTTGCGCTCGAGGATGGGCGCGTGCTGACGGCCGCGGACGAGGTGATCACCTATGTCGCGCGCAATCTGGAGCCGCATCGCGGCTATCACGTGTTCATGCGGGCTTTGCCCGAACTGTTGGCGCGGCGCCCGTGCGCAACGGTGCTGATCGTGGGCGAGACAGAGGCGGGCCACAGCCCCTTGCCGCGCGGCTTTCCCGACTGGAAAGCGAAGATGGCGGCCGAGGTGGATTTGGGTGAGGCGGCTGGGCGGGTGCATCATCTGGGCAAGCTGCCCTATGGGCGCTACCTCGACCTGCTGCGCGTGTCCTCGGCGCATGTGTACCTGACCTATCCGTTCGTATTGTCGTGGAGCTGTCTTGAGGCGATGTCGGCGGGCTGTGTGATGGTGGCCTCTGACACGCCGCCCGTGCGCGAGGTCATGCGCGACCGGCGCGAGGGGCTGCTGGTGCCTTTCTTCGACCGCGAGAAGCTGCTGGCGGCGATTGACCGGGCAATTGACGACAAGGTGTTGGCGGATCGGCTGCGGAAAGGCGCGCGGGCACGGGTGTTGGCGGATTATTCCCTGAGGGGGTGTCTGAAAAGGCAGGTTCAGCTGGTCAATGATTTGCTGGACACGTCTGTTGAAAGCATGATGTCATTTGTACATTAAGCGCATGGCGCTTTCATGGGCGTATGATTTTGGTCATGCGGCCGTGGCAGGCGCTCCGCCATGCCTGGGCCTTCCAGCACTTGCATCTTTCGCTGCGGCCAGAAGCTGGCTGAGCATGCCTTGCGCGACATGCGCTGGGGCGGTGGTGCTGCGGGGGATTTTGCGGCAATGTAGGGTGTCACCCCCTTGCCGGAGCCTGTCATGGCTGACCTCGACACATTCATCGCCGGCTTGCCCAAGGCCGAACTGCACCTGCACATCGAGGGCAGCCTTGAGCCGGAGCTGATGTTCGAACTGGCCCGGCGCAATGGCGTTGCCTTGCCCTATGCCAGTGTCGAGGCGGTGCGCGCTGCCTACGCTTTTTCGAACCTGCAGGATTTTCTCGATATCTATTACGCTGGCGCCAGCGTGCTGCAAACGCGGGCCGATTTTTGCGATCTGGCCATGGCCTATTTCGCGCGCGCTGCCGCTGATGGCGTGCGCCATGCCGAGATCATGTTCGACCCGCAAACCCACACCGCGCGCGGGGTGCCGTTCGACACGGTCATCACCGGCCTGCTTGATGCGGTTGCGGCCGCGCAGGCCGAATATGGCATCACCAGCCTGCTTATCATGAGCTTCCTGCGGCACCTGAGCGAGGAGGATGCCTCTGCCACGCTCGAACAGGCGCGGCCATGGCTTGACCACATCGCCGCAGTGGGGCTCGACAGTTCGGAAACGGGGCATCCGCCGGCCAAGTTCGCCCGCGTGTTTGCCGCGGCGCGCGCGCTGGGCCTGCGCCTTGTCGCCCATGCCGGCGAGGAGGGGCCGCCGGCCTATGTGCGCGAGGCGCTCGACCTGCTGGAGGTGAACCGCATCGACCATGGCAACCGCGCGATGGAGGATGCAGCGCTGGTGGCGCGCCTGGCCGAGGCGGGCATGGTGCTCACGGTCTGCCCGTTATCGAACTTGAAGCTGCAAGTGGTGCGCGATCTGGCCGATCACCCCATCGACGCGATGCTGGCAGCGGGCCTGCGCGCGACGATCAATTCCGACGATCCGGCCTATTTTGGCGGCTATGTGGCCGACAATTACCGCGCGGTGGCCGCCGCGCGCGGGCTGGGCCGGGCGGCGCTGACGCAACTGGCGCGGAACAGCTTTGCCGGATCGTTCCTGCCAGAGCCCGTCATTGCCGCGCATCTGGCGGCGGTCGATGCCTATGAGGCGGGTGCGAATTAACCCAGCCGCTGGGGCACTTCGCGCGCTTCTTCGCTCAGCGTGTCCTCGCTCATCACCGCTTCCCAGGGGAAGACGAACCAGCGCTTGTCCTCGTCGCGGTCGATCGTCTCGACGGCATATTCAACCCGCGCTGCCGAGCGCGTATTGTCGATCAGCACGGCAAAACGCATGTTTTGCGCCAGCGCGCCGTGGTCGGCCAGAAAGCCGCGCAGGTAATTGATCGTGCCGCCGCTGTCGTTGATATCGTCAACGAAGAGGACGCGGCGGCCCTCGCCGGTCATGGCCGCGACCTTGGCCAGCAGCTCGTCGGCAAAGCCGGGCAGCTTGGCCGAATGATCGATCGAGAGCATCGGCACCTGCAGCTCGTGGCTGACATAGACGCCCGGCACCAGCCCGCCGCGTCCCACGCCGATGATGAATTCCGCGCCCCAGCCATCGGCCGCGATCCGCGCCGAGAGCGCGCGCACGCTGGCCAGAAAATCGGCATAGGCGATATAGTTCAGAACAGGCTGCGTGCTGGCCGTCATGCGTTTGGTCTTTTGCGAATCTGTTGGGGAAACACCGCCGATACCGCGAATGGCCGTTTTGGGCAATCGGCTGCGTGTGGCGCGGTGTCAGCCCCCGCCCGGATAGGCCAGTGTGGCAAAGCCGTTCTGCAATTCGGTGAGCGCGATGTCGGCCGCATAAGAGGTGGTGCGCGCGGTGGCCGTGCACAGCGCCAGCGTCATGGGCATGAGGATGGGGTCGGAAATGCGGGTGAAGGCGAGCGCTCCCGAACGCACCTCGTTGACCACGTCGAGCCAGCTGAGCACGCCGATGCCGATGCCCTGCAGCACCAGCGAGGTGATCATCTGGATGTTGTCCGATGAGACCTTCTCCTCGATGGGCATTTGCGTGGTGCCGGCCAGCACGGCCACCTGCTGCGCCACGGCCAGCGGCGGGGCGGGCAGCACCATGGGATAGCCAGCACAAGCCGAGAAGCGCGCCGCCGCCTGCCGACTGAACGGATGGCCCGCTGGGGTGACAAAGCCCAGATTGACCTCGGCAAAGGCGCGCACGGTGATGTCGCGGAAGGATTGCGGGTCGAAACAGATGCCGAAATCGACCTCGCCGGCGGCAACGGCGGCGCGCACCCCGTCGCTGCCCATCACCCGCACGCCTATGGTGATGCCCGGATAGCGACTCTGGATGGCCTGGATGGCGGCGGGCACATAGCCCTTGGTCAGCGCGTCGATGATGGCGATGTCGACATGGCCGCGTTTCAGCCCGCGCAGGTCCTCGATCTGGGCGCGCACATCGACCAGCCCCTTTTGCCATCGCCCGCCGGCGGCCATCACGATCTCGCCCGCGGCCGTCAGGCGCAGGCCCGTGGGCAGGCGTTCGAACAGCGGCATGCCGAATTCGGCCTCGGCGTTCAGGATCTGCCGGTCGATGGCCGAGGCCGACACATTCAGCTCATCGGCGGCCTTGCGGATCGAGCCCAGCCGGCCAACGGCCATGAAATAACGCAGGAAACGCGAGAAGGTGGGCATGATGCTCTCTGTTTTTTGCAACGCTGTGTCAGATTCATTGCGATTGCTTGCAATGCGTCAAGCCCTAAGCTGTTCCCATCACGCGAAATCGAATGGGGGAAAGCACCATGAACCGGGGGTACGCAGGTGCACGTGCATGGGGCGGTCAAACGCCTTGCGCAGGCGCTGCTCCGGTTCGCGCCGGTGGGTGGCAGGCCAAGGGGCCGGCCGGTTGCCTGCCGGCGGCGGTGCTTGCTCTCATGGCCCGGCCGTGACCCGCGCTGCCATCCCTCTCGCGGTGGCGCTGGTGCTGGCCGGGCCAATGGTTGCCCGGGCGGCGCCCCGACCCGCCTCCGCGCGCGAGGCGCAGGTGGCTCAGCTGATGGCGAAGGCCGCGTCGCACCCCGCGCAGTTGCGGGTGATGATGCGCCAGATGCCCAAGGGCGGCGATCTGCACAATCACCTGGGCGGCTCGATCTATGCCGAGGATTTCCTGCACTGGGCGGCAGGATCGGGGCTGTGTGCCAATGCGGCGGGCGATGGGCTGGTGCCCGGCCCCTGCGCGCCGGGGCGCGGCATCGATGCCATCGCCATGCAGCAGCCGTTCCTGTATGCTCGCCTGGTCGATGCGCTGTCCACGCGCGGATGGCAGCATGGCGTGGGCGCGAACGAGGTGTCGGGCCACACGCAGTTCTTCGCCACCTTCGACAAGTTCGGCATAGCCAGCCGGGGCCATGACGCGCAGGTGCTGGCCATCACCCGCCAGATCGCGGCGGGCGACCATGTGCTGTATCTGGAGCTGGACCATAACCCCGAGGCGGTGATGGCGCATGTGCTGGCCACGCCCGACGTGCCGCTCGACGCGGCCGGGCTCGAGGCGCGCTATGCGCAGGAAATGGCGCTGGCCGGGCCGGTGATCGACAAGGCCATCGCCCAGCTGGACCGCAACGAGGCGGCCGCCAACGCGCTGCTGGGCTGCGGCACGGCGGCGGCCGATCCGGCCTGCGGCATTGCGGTGCATTATCTGACATGGGGCGCGCGCGGCATGCAGCCGGCGGCGGCCTTCCGCTCGCTGGTGCTGGGCTTTGCGCTGGCCGCGCGTGATCCGCGCTTCGTGGGCGTCAACATCGTCCAGCCCGAAGACTGGCCGGTGGCGCTGCGCGATTACGACCTGCACATGGCGATGTTCCGCTTTCTCGAAGGCAAATATCCGCAGGTGCGCCCCACGCTGCATGCCGGCGAGCTGGCGATGGGGCAGGTGGCGCCGCCGCATCTGCGCGACCACATCGCCAAGGCGATTGCCGCCGGGGCGCAGCGCATCGGCCACGGCACCGACATCGCCCTGGAGCAGGACGCGCGCGCGACGATGGCGACGATGGCGCGCAAGGGCATTGCCGTCGAGATCAACCTGTCGAGCAATGATGTGATTCTGGGCGTGAAGGGCGGCGAGCATCCGCTTAATCTCTATCGCCGCATGGGCGTGCCGGTGGTGCTGGCCACCGACGACGAAGGCGTGCTGCGCACCGACATGACGAATGAATATGTGCGCGCCGTGACCGAGCAGGGGCTGGGCTATCGCGATCTCAAGGCGATGGCGCGGGCCAGCATTACCTACAGTTTCGCGCCGGGGCAGAGCCTGTGGCGGACAGGGCTGCCGGGCGTGCCGGTGGCGTCTTGCGCGGGCGGCTTTGCCATGCCGGCCTGCCGCGCGCTGATGGCCGGCAGCGAGAAGGCCCGGCTCGAGGCGGCGCTCGAGGCGCGCTTTGCAGCCTTCGAGGCAGATGAGATCGCCAATGCGCGGGCAAGGTCCGCCGCGCGATAGAATAAGCGGCGCGGCGGGCACGCTGGCGCACATAAAACATAAGAAAACAAAGAAAATTCCGGGAGAGCAAGGAGGTATTTATCATTGCGGGCAGCCCCTTGTGAGGGCGCCGCTCACGAAACATGGGGGCATGTTGACATGAACAAGGTATCGAATTGGGCCGTCTTGCGCGGCAGGCGCGCTGGTGGATTGCGCGCAGGTCTTGTAGCTGGGCTGTTGCTGGCCGGCAGCGCGCTGACAACGCCGGCACTGGCCGAAGGGGCCGCAGGTGCCGATCCTGCCGGCGAGCCGGCCGCTTCGGACAAGCCCGAGATCGTCGTTACTGGCTCGCTGGGCGCCTTGCCGCTCAAGGATGTGGGCGAGATCTTCGGCTTCAACAAGACGCTGATCGAGACGCCGCGCTCAGCCTCGACCATCTCGAAGGAGCAGATGGAGCGCTTTGGCGTTTCGGAAATCTATGACCTTGTGGCCCAGTCGCCCGGCACTTTCACCAATTCCTTCTTTGGCGTTGGCGGCGCGCTCGACATTCGCGGCACGCCCGGCGAGGTCTATTTTCGCGGCATGCGCCGGCTCGACAATCCCGGCAACTATCCCACGCCCATTGCCGCATCCGACCGGATCGACATCGTGCGCGGGCCGGCATCGCCCATCTATGGCCCGTCCAAGACCGGCGGCTACATGAATTTCGTGCCCAAGTCGGCGCGGGCCGCGGGCGGCAAGTTTCTGGACCACCCCGAGGGCGACATCCAGTTCACCGGCGGCAGCTGGGGCAAGAAGGTGCTGAGCGCCTCGCTGCGCGGCCCGGGCAAGATCGCGGGCAAGGAATTCGGCTTCAGCCTGTATGGCCAGGTCGAGGATTCGGGCAGCTATTACCGCAACATGTCGACCCGCCAGTCGGTATTCCAGGCCTCGTTCGAGAGCGACATCTCGGACTCGGTGCGGATCGAGTTTGGCGGCATGTACCACAACTACAAGGGCCAGCAGAACGGCGGCTGGAACCGGCTGACGCAGGCGCTGGTGAACAATGGCACCTATATCACCGGCTCGGCCCAGCCGCTCGACACCAACGGCGATGGCAAGCTTTCATATAACGAGTTCACGTCTGTGGGCAGTTTCGCGCCGTTCTTCGCCAATCCGGCCTCGGCCACCAATGCCAGCTTTGCGGCCTATCCCTGGCTCAAGCTGAGCAATGTTGGCACCACGACACTGAGCCGCAAGGACGTGCTGACCGGGCCGAACGACAAGCTGTGGAACACGGCCAAGACCGCCTATTTCGACGTGATCTGGGATGCCGGCCACGATCTGGAGGTCAAGAACCAGCTGTTTTTCGACGGCTATGACAATATCAACGAGAATGCCTATGGTTTTGCCCAGTTCCACAATTCCTATGCCATCGAGGACAAGATCGTGGTGTCGAAGAAGTTCGACGCCAGCATGGGCAAGTTCCAGTTCCAGCTCTCGCCATCGATCCGCTATACCGATTTCCTGCATGGCGATGATTACACGTATGAATATTTCCACCGCGTCGACCTGACGCAGGATTACACCCCGCTGTCGACCCGCCAGCTGGCCACGCAGTGCAACTGCAATTACTCCAACTACGTGCGCGGCTATTATACCGATGCCGCCATTGCCGCCCTGGCTGATCTCGATTTCAACTTCGGCCTCGATGTGACGCTGGGCGCGCGTTACGATTACCTGCATGGCAAGTCGTCCTACGACCTGTCCAAGATGCTCCCCTCGCGCGCGGCGGCCACCACCATTCCCACCGCCAGCGATGGCAAGGGCGCGTGGTCGTGGTCGGCCAGCGTCAATTACAAGGCGCCTTTCGGGCTGGTGCCCTATTTCACCATCGCCCGCCAGTCGACGGTGGTGGCCGGGCAGGGCGCCGAGCTCTATGCTGATACGCAGTTGGCCACGCACAGCTGGATTGCCGCCTCGCGCCTGATCGAGGGCGGCGTGAAGGGCAGCTGGCTGGGCGGGCGCCTGTATGCGGCGCTGGCCGTCTATAACCAGAAGCGCACCGATTTCTCGGTCCAGTCGGCCACGGTCAACCAGGCCGTCGAAACCCGCGGCATCGAGGCCGAGGCGCGCTGGTCGGTCGACAAGCACCTGCTGCTGACGGCCAACTACACCAAGGTGAAGGTCTACAACCTTACCTTCTTCAATGCCGGCAGCACCTTCAGCTTCCTGGGCATCGAGGACCTGAAGGGCGTTGACCCCTCGCTGTTCCTGGGTGGTCAGCCGGGCGGCCTGATCCCGATCAAGACGATGGATGCGGCGCGGCGCGCGGGCATTCCCACCAACACCTTTGCCGCCACGGCCACCTATGCCTTCGACAACGGGCTGGCCTTCAGCGCCAGCGCGGTCAAGGTGGACTCGGTCTTCTCGGGGCAGAGCCAGGTGGTGCGCCTGCCGGCCTACACGCTGGTCGACCTGTCGGCCTCGTTCAAGACCGGGCCGTGGCTGTTCCGCGTCGTCTGCAAGAACTGCACCGACGAGACCTATTTCCGCGCGAACTTTACCGAGCTGTTCGGCAGCACCATCGTCCTGCCCGAAAAGCCGCGCAGTTTCGAGGCTTCGGTGGCCTACAAGTTCTGACGGATGGGGAAGGGGCGCCGTCGCAGGCCGCGGCGCCCTTTTCGGTTTGCGTATGGCCTGCCTGTTTCGTGCCGTCCTTGTGGGCGGCGTTTTGGCTTCATGCCGGCTTGCGGGCCGGCCATTTTACGGATCGCCTTGCCCCCATGCGCCAGTCCCGGTTTGCTCGCCTCCTCGCCCTTGCCGCCTGTGTGGTGGGGGTATTGTCATGGCAATGGCCTGCACAGGCCGCCGCGCCGGTGCCTGCCGCCACCATCCGCGCGGTGCAGGCCTGCCGCCCTGCGGCCCCTTGCGCGGCGCATCTGCCGGTCAAGGTGGTGGTCGTCACCCTGTTCGAGGTGGGCAAGGACACGGGCGACGCGCCCGGCGAATTCCAGCTGTGGAAGGAACGTCGCCATCTCGACACGCGCATCGCCTTCCCGCAGTCGTATCACGACCTCTGGTACAACCCGCAGACGCAGGTGCTGGGCATCGTGACGGGCATGGGCTCGATCCGCTCGGCCACGGCCACGCTGGCGCTGGGTCTGGATACGCGGTTTGACCTGACCCATGCCTATTGGCTGGTGGCCGGCATTGCCGGCGTCGATCCGCAGCGCGCGCCGGTGGGGGCGGCCGTGTGGGCGCATTATCTGG
>DATMUT010000490.1:0-7923 GCA_035563755.1 Novosphingobium sp. | reverse complement strand
GGCTTCCTCGTCGGGCGCTTTTTCAACAACATCGGATGTGCGGGCCAAGATAAGCTCTCCTTTGCGGCAATAGTGGCGCAGGCGGTGGCGCTTTGGCAATTGCCGCGCGCAGTCTTGCGCGATCCGCAAATGTAGCGCTATACCAATCCGACCGGGCGCCGCCATCCGTGCGCCCGCCAACCGCGCGCTTGCGCTGCCCCCCTGCCTTCGCCTAGCGAAAAACCACGCTCTGGCCTGCCAGGCAGCCAAGGCGCATTGTATCCATCGCCCATCGCAAGACGGAAAGCCCCACAATACATGCGCAATTCCAGACGATCGGGCCAATCCATCACCATCGCCTCGGTCGCCGAGCGCGCCGGCGTGTCGCCCATGACCGTCTCGCATGTGCTGAACGGCACCAAAAGCGTGCGCGATGCCACCCGCGCGGCCGTCATGCGCGCGGTCGAGGAGCTGGGCTATGTGCCCAATGCGGCCGCGCGCTCGCTCGCCTCGGCGCGCAGCACGCGCATCGGCATCGTCTATCGCAACGCGCAAAACGCCTTTCTTTCGGCCATGCTGGTGGGTGCGCTCAATGCCGGCGCGCGGGCCGGGGCGCAGATCATCATCCGCAAATGCGACGACCTGTCGGCCGGCGCCGCGCTCGAGGCGGTGACCGCGCTGGTGCGCAGCGGCGCCAGCGCCATCCTGCTGGCACCGCCCTATAGCGAACTGCTCTCGGGCAACCCCATCATCGCGCGGCTGGGCGTGCCGATGGTGGCCATCGCCTGCGGGCGGGCGCTGCCCGACATGGACGTGGTGGGCATCGACGAAAAGGCCGCCGCCACCGACATGACCCGCCACCTGCTCGAGCGCGGCTATCGGCGGATCGCTTTCGTGATGGGGCCGGCCAGCCACTCGGCCAGCAAAGCCCGTTTCGAGGGCTATGGCGCGGCGCTTGCCGAGCAGGGCCTGGCCATCGACCCGGCGCTGATCCAGCTGGGCGACTTCACCTTCGAGGCCGGGCTGGCCGCCGGGGCCAGCCTGCTAGACAGCGCCAGCCCGCCCGACGCGATCTTTGCCAGCAACGATGATATGGCCGCAGGCGTCGTGCTGAGCGCGCATCGCCGGGGCTTGCGCATACCGCAGGATGTGGCCGTGGCCGGCTTTGACGATGCGCCCATCGCGGTCAAGATCTGGCCGCCGCTCTCGACCGTGCGGCAGGATATTGACGAGATGGCAGACCAGGCCACCGAACGGCTGGTGGCCCGCCACCGCGCCAAACCGGGCGAGCAGGAGCCTTTCCGCGCCGACTGGCGCCCGCACCGGCTGGTCCTGCGCGAGAGCACCTGAGTGGCGCGCCTGGCGCAGGACGCATAAGGGACAGGGTCAGCCCTGCGCCGAGATGATCCGCCGGTAGTCGCGCATCCCCATGACCAGCAGCACCACCGAAAGCGGCGAGGCCACCGCGCACACCAGCGAAATCGCAAAGTGCAGCGCCTTGGGGTCGTGGAACACATAGTCGGTGGTCATGGCGATAGCCGTGGGCCCCAGCGCCGCGCCAATCAGGTTGATGGTGAGCATATAGGCCGCCGACACCAGCGCCCGCATGCGGTTGGGCGTCAATTCCTGCAAGGTGGCAAGGCCGCCGCCAAAATTGAAGCCGGCAAAGAAGTTCATCATGCCGATCAGCACCAGCGCCAGTTGCGCCGTGGGCATGAGCGGAAAGGCGATGGTGATGGGCACCAGCGCGCAAAAGCCGAACAGCGCTGCCACCAGATTGCCATGCGCCACCCCGCGCCGCCGCAGCCACGAGGCCACAAAGCCGCCAGCCAGCGCCCCGCTGGTGCCGCAAACGAACACCACCGGGCCATAGATGCTGCCCACCTGCGCCGTGGTCCAGCCAAAGCTGCGCTCGAGAAAGGCCGGGATCCATACCGCCGTGCCATTGCCCACCAGCACCATCAGCGCAAAGCCCAGCATCACCCCCACATAGGCCCGCCAGCGCTCGCCCACATGGGCAAACAGCTGCGCCAGCGGCACGCTGGCCTGCTGGCCTGCGCCTTCGCCTTCGTCCTCACCCCCGCCGCGCCGCGCCGGCTCGCGCAGGAACAGCGTGATGGCCGAGAGCACCAGCCCCGGCAGGCCAAGCAGCAGGAACACCAGCTGCCACCCCTTGAAGGCGCCCAGCAGCGGTACCATCACGCTGGCGCCGGGCGGAATATGGGCAAAGATCAGCCCGCCAATGACCAGTGCCGAGGCGCTGCCCAGGTAAATGCCGATCTGGAAAATGCCCAGAGCCAGCGGCAGCCGCTCTTTGCGGAAGGTGTCGGCCAGCAGCGAATAGGCCGCCGGCGTAAGGCCCCCCTCGCCCGCGCCAACGCCCACGCGCGCAGCGAACAGCCCGCTAAAGCCGCGCGCCAGCCCGCACAGGCTGGTCGACAGGCTCCACACGAAAATGGCGCCGGCCACGATGTTGCGCCGGTTCGACCGGTCGGCGATGCGCGCGATGGGCAGGCCCACGGCCACATAGAACAGCGTGAAGGACAGGCCATAAAGCAGGCTGATCGACGTGTCGGAAATGGCTAGGTCGCGCTTGATGGGCTGCACCAGCAAGGCCAGCGCCTGCCGGTCGACAAAGGCCAGCGTGTTGGCCAGCATCAGCACGATCGCCAGCGTCCAGGCGCGCCAGGGCGAAGGCCAGTCGGCCTCGGGCCGGGCGGTTTGGGAAAGGGTCGTTTCGGGCATCGCTCTTTCTTGCTGTTGTTTGACCGACAGGGTGAGGCAGGCAGGCCGGATTTACCAGCGCGGCGTTAGCGGGGCATGGCAGGCGTTAAGGCGCGCGCCAGACGCGCGACCCCCCGCGCAAGGCAAACCCTTGCGCGGGGGGAGCAGGACAGGCGGACAGGCCGCCCGCGCCATCAGAAGCGATAGCCCAGCGTACCGCCCACGTAGCGCTGCGAGTCCTTGTTCACATTGGCCCACAGATCGGTGCCATTGGCCGCGGTAGCCAGCACCGTGCCGTGGTTGAGCTGCGAATAGTAGTTCTGGTTGAACAGGTTGCGCACGAAGAACGTCACCTTCCAGCGGCTGTCGGACGAACGCAGGCCAATGCTGGCGTCGACCATCGCATAGGCCTTCTGCACCAGCAGCGGGTCCTGGTTGAGGGCGAAGACCTGCGAGGTCTGGTAGTTGACCGAGAACTGGCCAAAGGCGGTCAGCTGGCCAAAGTCGTATTCGTAGCGCGGCGTCAGGCCCAGGCGCCAGCGCGGCGTTGCCGGCAGGCGGCCGCCCACAACATCCAGGATCGCGCTCGAGGTGGTGGTGGTGCCGTTCACCGTGGTCGAGCGGATGTAGCAGGCGTTGGTCGGGAAGTTGGACGAATAGGTGGCAACGCCGGTCTGCATCTGGATCGGGCAGCTCTGGCCCGGCACGTCGATGGTGGCGTCCAGATAGGTCACGTTGGCCGCGATCGAGAGGCCGCGCGCCGGGCGCAGGTTGGCCTCGACCTCGAAGCCTTGCGAGCGCGACTTGCCGGCATTGGCCAGCACGGTGTTGAACGTGCCGCTGGCCACATCGGTGATGAGCGCCTGCACCTGCAGGTTGCGGAAGTCGGAGCGGAACACGGCGGTGTTGATGTCGAGAATGCCGCCGGGCGCGACCCACTTCAGCCCTGCCTCATAGGCGTTGACCGTTTCGGGATTGACGCCGCTCTGCGTGGCGAAATTGGTGCTGATGTCGATGTCGAGGGCAAAGGCCTTGTAGCCGCGCGTGTAGGTCGCATAGGCCTGCAGGTTGCGGTTGAACTCGTAGCGCAGGCCCGCCTTGCCGGTAAAGCCCCAGCCGCTGCGCGAACGCGTGCCGCTGTTGACCACCGTGCCCGGGAAGAGGGCGTCGCCCGTCAGCTGCGCGCCATACACGCTGCCGGTCACGCGCTGCGCCTCGTATTGTTCGCGCAGGCCCACCAGCGCGTGCAGGCCGCCCGTGATGCGCCAGTCCGCCTGGCCAAAGGCCGAGATGCTGTCGCCCGCGAAATTGCCCGAGAAAGCGGCCGACTGGCCCACCGACGTGCCCGTGCAGGCCCCGCCAATGCTGTCGCCCGCCGAACAGGTCAGGCGGCGGCGATAGAGCGAGCGGTCAAGATCGATGTGGTTGTAGAACACGCCCGCGACATAGGTGAGGTCACGGTTGCCATTCGAGGCAACGCGCAATTCCTGCGACCAGTTGTTATAGGCCGTGCGCGAGCGGTTGTCGTTCCACTGGGCATAGGGGAAGCTGCCCACATAGCGCAGCGGGTTCGAGGCGATCTGGTCCGGCTCGAACTGATCGCTCTCGATAAAGCGCTGGAAAGCGGTGATCGAGGTGATCGTGGCCGCGCCCAGATCGAGGTCGCCCTGCAGCGAGACGATGTTGGTGTTGGTGCGGAAATAGCTGGCGTCATCGTTCGAGACGGTGCGGTTTGTGGGCGATGCCTTGATCGAGCCCAGCAGCGTCTGCATGGCGGGCGTGGTGATCTGCACCGGCACGCGCGAGCAGCAATCGGCGTTGTTCTTGCTGAAGTCGGCCAGCAGGCGCATCTTCAGGTTGGGCGCCGCATCCCACTCCAGCTTGCCGCGCACGCCCCAGCTCTTGCTGCCGTTGGTGTCGCGGCCAGTGGCGGCGTTGTAGATGAACCCGCCCACATCGTTGTAATAACCGCTGATGCGGCCACGCAGATTGTCGGTCAGCGGGCCCGAGATCGAGCCGTTGACGCGGTATTCGCCCTTCTCGGCGATGGTTGCGTCAATGTGGCCGCTCAGCGTCTTGGTTGGCGCCTCGGTGGTGATGTTGATGACGCCGGCGGTGGCGTTCTTGCCGAACAGCGTGCCCTGAGGGCCGCGCAGCACTTCCACGCGCTGCAGGTCGGCCAGATCGGCAAAGCCCTGCGCCTGGCGCGGGGCAACCACGCCATCGACCACCACGGCCACGGCCGATTCCACGCCAAAACTGAACAGCTGCGTGCCAACGCCGCGAATGCGGAAGCTGTTGTTACCCGGATTGTTGCCCGCCTGATAGCTGAGCGAGGGCACCGCGCGGGTCAGGCTGGCGGTGTCGTTGATCTGCTGGTTGGCCAGGCTCGATCCGGTCACGGCGGTCACGGCCAGCGGCACCGAGACGAGGCGCTCGGTGCGCTTCTGCGCGGTCACGACGATCTCGCCGGGGGCAGGCGTTGCGGTATCGGCGGGGGCGCTGGGGGCTTCTGCCGGCGCTGCGCTCTGGGCCAGGGCGGGGGCGGCGGCGGTGGCCATTGCCATCACGCTGGCCATCGCCAGAAGGGTGGGAAGAGTGTGCTTGTTCATCCTGCTTGACCTCTCGGGACATCGAGGCCGTGGGAACGCGGGCCGGCCGGCTTGCGCCAGACCTCATGCACCTTCTCCCAAAGACCCGATTCTTGCTTTTCACTTTTGGCATGGCGCGTTCGCCGATGGATAGCGCTATACCTTGCCCCTGCGTTTCGTGCCAATTCGGACGCTTGTCAAGGGCGGCGCTCGGTCATTTCGCGCAGGATTTGCCCAGGTGTTGCATGAAAACCGCTGTCCGGCATGCTGCCCGCCAATGCATCCGCCAAAGCAAATATCGCCAAAAACAACGAAAGAGCGGCGACTTCCCACCATCATAACGGCCATTTGCACGAAATTACCTATGCTTGACGCGCAGCCCACTCGACAGTGCCAACATGATGGTTTAGCGGTAATCGTAAATCCACGGGCGCGGCCCCTGCCGCCCGCCCGTCCAGAACCCGATCCTGCCCAAGAGGAATGCACCCATGAACGGCCCCCTGACCGGCGCGAAAAACACCGCGCATGGCGACACTATCGACGCACAGGTCGATGCCCTGCTGGCGCAGATGACGCTGAGCGAAAAAGTGACGATGATGTCGGGCAAGGGCTTTTTCGAGGCGCTGGCGCAGGACGACCGCGTGTGGGGCGCCCGCCCCTATCGCGCCGGCGGCGGCAACGAACGGCTGGGGCTGGAGCCTTTGTGGTTCACCGATGGGCCGCGCGGCGTCACGCGGGGCAATTCCACCTGCTTCCCCTGCACGATGGCGCGCGGCGCCACTTTCGACGCGGGTCTTGAACTGCGCATCGGCGAGGCAATGGGCATCGAGGGCCGGGCGCAGGGGTGCAATTTCTCGGGCGCGGTGTGCATCAACCTGCTGCGCCACCCTGCCTGGGGCCGCGCGCAGGAAACCTATGGCGAGGACCCGCATCACCTGGGCATCATGGGCGCTGCCATGGGCACCGGCATCCAGACCCACAACATCATCGCCACGGTCAAGCATTTCGCGCTGAACTCGATGGAGAACGCCCGCTTCAAGGTGGACGTGCGCGCCGACGAACGCGCGCTGCACGAGGTTTACCTGCCGCATTTCAAGCATTGCCTCGACGCCGGCATCGCCAGCGTGATGACCGCCTACAACAAGGTGAACGGCGAATATTGCGGGCAGGACCGCGTGCTGCTGACCGACATCCTGCGCGACGAGTGGAAGTTTGACGGCTTTGTCCATTCAGACTGGGTGCGCGGGGTCTACAAGGTTTACGGCGCGGCCGCCGGCCTCGACATCGAGAACCCCGAGCCGCTGGTCTTTGGCGAGAAGCTGGAGGCGGCGGTGAACGAGGGCACGATCGAGCCGCATGTGATCGACCGCGCGTGCCGGCGCATCCTGCGCACGCAATTGCGCTTTGCCGCGCGCGAGGACCCGCTGCCCGCCTATGGGCCGGAACTGATCGCCTGCGAGGGCCATGTCGCCCTCGCGCTCGAGGCGGCCGAGAAATGCGCCGTCCTGCTGGAAAACGATGGCACGCTGCCGCTGTGCGCCGACAAGCTGGGCAAGATCGCCGTGCTGGGCCGCCTGGCCGCGATGGAGAACACTGGCGACAACGGCTCGAGCCGGGTGCGCCCGCCTTATGTCGTCACGCCCCTGCAGGGCCTGCAGGGCGCTCTGGGCGAAGAGCGCATCCTGCACGCCGACGAAAGCGACCTTGAGGCCGCCCGTGTCGCCGCCGCACAGGCCGATGTTGCGCTGGTGGTGGTGGGCTACACCGCCAAGGAAGAGGGCGAATACATTCTGGGCGACATCGCCCTTGGCGCCGACCAGAAAGGCCCTGCGGGCCGCCCCAGCATCTCGGCCACGCCCATTGGCGGCGACCGCGTTTCGCTCTCCCTGCCCGAAGAACAGGTGGCGCTGATCCGCGCCGCGGCCGCCAGTGGCAAGCCGGTGGTGGTGGCCATCGTGGCCGGCTCGGCCGTGATGGTCGAGGAATGGCGAGAACAAGCCAACGCCATCCTGTTCAGCTTCTATGCCGGCATGGAAGGGGGCACCGCGCTGGCCCGCCTGCTGCTGGGGCAGGTCACCCCCTCGGGCAAGCTGCCCTTTACGGTGGCGCGCGACGAGGCCCACTACCCCTTCTTCGACCGCGACGCGACCGAGATCACCTATGACCTGTGGCACGGCTACACCAGGCTGGAGCGCGAGGGGCTGGCCCCGCGCTATGGCTTCGGGCACGGCCTGTCCTACACGCGCTTTGCCTATCGCGCGCTGGCCGCGCGCGTGGCCGGCGGGGCGATCCACGCCTCGGTGGCGGTGCGCAACACGGGCGCTGTGGCGGGCGAGGAAGTGGTGCAGTGCTACATCGGCGCGCCCGGCATCGAGGCCGAGCAGCCCGTCAAGCTGCTGCGCGGGTTCGAGCGCGTGGCTCTGGCGCCGGGCGAGACGAAGGTGGTGCGCTTTGCCGTGCCGCTGGCCAGCCTGCGCTGGCGCGATCCGACCAGCCACAACTGGCGCTTCGAGCCGGGCACCTGGCGGGTCTATGCCGGCGGCTCCTCGCAGGAGTGCCTGATGGCCCAGGTGGTGGCGCCATAAGGCGGGCGGCTTGCCTGCGTGGCCGATTGCGCCGCGCGGGCGGG
>DATMUT010000489.1:0-3667 GCA_035563755.1 Novosphingobium sp. | reverse complement strand
CACCCGCGGATCTTCCAGATTGATCGCCCGCGCCTCATCGGCCGTGCCATCCCGGCTGTTGTCGTCCACGATAATCGCCTCCCAGCGAATATCGCCCAGCGCCTTCGCCAGCCTCTCGACCAGCGGGCGCAAATTCTTGCGCTCATTCAGCGTGGGCAGCACCACAGCCAGTTGCAGGGCTTTTCCGAGTGTCAAAACGGGCACTCCAATATTTGCCGGCAATCCGTGCTGAAAGAACCGGCCAAGGGATATAACGTAGCGGCGTTCATGCCGCAATTGCGAATAGCAGCCTACCGCATTGCGATAAAATTTCGAAAAAACCGGCCCAGTCTCTGTTTCATTCCATCCAGCGGAGGCGGTTTCGGCTGGGTGCAGGCAAAGGCCAGCCAATCATCAAGTGCGGTTGACTGGAACGGCGAGCCCGCTGCGGCAATCGCGGCCTTGTTGTCGCAATCTGACCTGTACCACGTCGTATCGTCGTAGATCAGTGTACGCGGCCGGGCGACATCGGTCAGGACGAAAGCCCTGTAGGGCATCACCCATTCCACCCGCAGGCCATCATGCACGGCGCGCTCCTCAGCGCTCCAATAAGGGCGCACATCGCGGATCGAGAGAATCCGCGTGCCATGCGCCATGCTCAACCGCTGTTCCACGGCCAGTTCGGCGCGCATCGCCTGGCGCCAGTGGTTGAGAAACACACCAGCCATCACAATATGCAGGACCAACGCCCCGCACAGAGCCGTGCCCCAACCGGCGCGCACCTGGCCCGCGGCCGGCAATGGTGGAGGCAGGCCGGCCCACATCAGCCTTGCGAAAACCACCGCCAAGCCTGTCATTACCAGCGCCATCCAAGTGCGGGCATCATAACGGCAGGCATCAAATTGCCACCATTGATGATTCACCGTCAACACCGCGGCGCATAGCGCCGCCACCAAACCGGCCTTGCTGCCCGCCATCACGCCTGCAAGCCCCAGGGTTTGCCCGCTGCACCAACGCTGCACAGCCAAGCCGGCCAGCCCTACCAGACAGAGCAGAAACAGGGTGGGGTTGGCCAACACGTAAAGCGGGTTCAGCGAATGCAGCGCATTACCCTGACTGCCCACCGCCCCGCCCAGAGCGCGCACCACCAGCATGACCTGCACCGGCACTGCCAATGCCGCAAGCCACAGCCACCATGCCGCCCCCCGCCCGTGCCGGACGGCGACAAAATGCAGTGCCACAGCCGCGCAGATCAGCGCTGCCGGCAACGCCAGCTCGTGGGTGAACACCAACGCTACATAGGCCAGCCAGAAGCCAATGCCTGGCCGCTGTTTTCCTGCCAGCAGCAGCAGCGCCACCCACAGCAAGCCGGAACCCAGCAGCAATTCCGACGGAAAGCCCCATGCCAGAAAATCGCCCAGAAGGCACTGGATCAAAGGAAATATCATCAGACGGCGATCAGCCATCCAGGCCAGGCGGCACGCAAGGCAAAACAACGCCATTGGCACGCCATAGAAACTGACCGCGTTCATCACAGCCAGTTGATGCGGGACGAAATGCCACCAGTTCTGGGCCTGTTCAACAGGCCACACCGTCAATACATAAACAGTCGCGCGTGCCGCGATCGCACGCCATTTGAGCATCCATGGAGAGCCGGTTGCCAGTGCAAAAACAAAATAGGCGCCATCGGCATAGAGCATAACGTCATTGTGGACGAACAACACAACCAGCGCCGCCTCGAATAAACCCACCGCCACTGCGGCAGGCAGCAAAAACTGCGCCGGCACGCGCAACAGCGCCGCGGAAAAGGCATCCAATATGCGTACGAGCCATGACACACTGAAATTTCCCGATTTCATATCGCCTTTCCTCGCGCTGTAATGATTAGAAACGAACCACCGCGACAATTCAGCCTGTCAATAACACCTCGATCACGCTTGCATGTCTTTACCACGGCCAGGCATGTGCTTCAGCTTGCGCCCTGCCTTTCCAGCGCGGCCAGATAATTCGCCTTGTATTGCGCGGCCACCACGGCCCAGTCATAGGCCTGCGCCTGGCTGGCGGCAGCGGCCGCCATCTGCGCGCGCGGCGGGCCGGCCAGATCGAGCAGGGCGAACAGGCGGGCAAAATCGGCCGATGTCCTGTCGAAGGCGAGGAACCAGCCGGACTGGCCATCGGCGATGAAGCTGTTGATCGGGGCGATGTCGCGGCACACGACGATCATGCCGGCGGCCTGCGCCTCGACGATGGCCAGGCCAAAGCCCTCATGCTCGGTCGCGGTGATCGCCACGCCCCGCCCGCTCAGCTCGGCCAGCAGCTCTTCCTGCGACAGGCGGCTGACGAAACGCACCGCATCGCCCAGTTGCAGCCGCTCGGCCTGGCGCGCCAGCCCTTCGGCCAGCCCTTCGAAATCGCGCCCGCACACCAGCAGATCCACCGGATAGCCCTGCCGCCGCGCCGCCGCTGCATATTCCAGCACCAGATCGACCCGCTTGTTGCGCGACAGGCGCCCCCAATAGATCCACCGGCACACATCGCGTGCCTGGCTGGTCTGGCAGATGTTGAAGGAGGCCGCCTCTATGCCATTGCCGCAATTGAGCACGCGCGGGTGATAGGCGGCGAAGAAGGCGGTGTCGGCCGGGCTGCTGCCCAGCACCGCGCGATAGCCGGCCAGCATCGGCCGCAGCGCCGCTGCCTGCCACAACCGCTTGAAGGCGCCGAACTGGGGCGTGTGCCAGAAGCCGCCATGCGTGCTGAGCACGGCCGGCACACCGCGGCCAAACAGGCGGGCATTGGCAGTGATTGCCATCAGTTGGCCATCATGCACATGCAGCAGGTCGTAATCGCCGGTGATCCGCCTGAGATCGGGCGCCAGCCCCACCAACCGGTGCCCCTTCAGCGGCACCCGCCACACCTTCAGCCCGTCCAGCTCCTCGCAGGAGAAGGCCTTGTGCTCGGTGGCGACATGGGCAATGTCCATCTGCACGCCCAGCGGCGCCAGATGGCTGGCCAGCGAACGCACCACCTGTTCCATCCCGCCCATATGCGGAAAATAGGTGGGCGTGATCGACAAGACCCTCATCGCGCAGTCCGTCATCGGCCGGCCTCGCTGTCGCCATGGCCATGGAGGATGGCCCTTGCCCGCGCGCGCAGCGGCCGGCACGGATTACCGACATAAACCGTCCACGGCTCCAGCCGCCCATGGGCCACCGCCGCGCCCCCCACCACCGCGCCTTCGCCCACCACCGTGCCGGGGGCGATGAAGGCATCGGCGGCAATCCAGGCATGATCGCCGATCTCGATCGGCCGGGCGACGAGCTGGAAAGTCTCGCTGTCGATATCATGCGTGCCCGAGCACAGATGCACCCCTTGCGAGATCAGCGCATGGCGCCCCAGCCGGATCGGCGCCTGGTTGTAGCAATTGCAATCCGGGCCGATCAGCGCGCCATCGGCCATATCGAGATGCGCCGGATACCACACGCGTGACGAGCCGCGCACATCGGCGCGATGGCCCATCCGCGCGCCAAACAGGCGCAGCAGAAAGCGGCGCCAGGGGTGCAGCGGGCGCGGCGTCCACGAGGCCCCCACGGCCCACACCACGCCCCAGGCCATGCGCACCAGCCGCGATTTCAGCGAAAAGCTGGAACCACCGGCAAGGGGGTTGGTCTTGCTGTAATCCAATACGTTC
>DATMUT010000488.1:0-2096 GCA_035563755.1 Novosphingobium sp. | reverse complement strand
GCTGGGCTGGGATGGCAAGGCCGCGATCGACCGGCTGGCTCCGGCCGAATTCCGCTCGCCCGCGGGCACCAGCCATGCCATCGACTATGACGATGCAGGCGGCCCCAGCATCGAAATCCGCGTGCAGGCGCTGTTTGGCCTCGAGCGGCACCCCATGTTCGGCCAACCGCCGCAACCGCTGCTGCTCAAGCTGACCTCGCCGGGGGGCAAGCCCATCCAGACCACCCGCGATCTGCCCGGATTCTGGCGCGGATCGTGGCGCGATGTGGTGAAAGACATGAAGGGCCGCTACCCCCGGCACCGCTGGCCCGACGAGCCATGGGCGGAGGACCCGAGCCTGAAGACGAAAAACGCTTTTGCAGCGCAACGTCGATCTTGATTTTCAGCCTGATTCGCGTGCATGGGGCTTGGTCATGAGCGCACGTATCTATCAGCGTCCCAAAAACGCGATGCAGTCGGGCAAGGCCCTCGTTGGCCAGTGGATCCTCGAGTTCGCGCCGGCCGAGGCGCGCCGCGCCGACCCGCTGATGGGCTGGGCCGGTTCGGGCGACACGCAGGCGCAGGTCATCCTGACCTTCGCTTCGCAGGCCGAGGCGCAGGCCTATGCCGACAAGCACGGCATCGTGGCGACCATTCACGCCACCCCGCCGCGCCGCCTCAAGATCCAGGCCTACGCCGACAACTTCCGCTAAGCGGGCCGTTTGCGGCAGGGCTGGCCGGCAAAGCTGGCTGGCCTGATGTTCCGATACGCGAAAGCGCCGGCGTGGCCACAGGGCCGGGCCGGCGCTTTCGCATGTGCGGTGCTGCGCGCGCGCCAGCAGGGCGCAGATTTTGCACAGTTCCTGCCAAAGGGGGCTTGCGCTGCGGGGCAACCCTCGTCATATGCGCGACCGGGAGTCGGGCGGACGTTTAGCGTTCGCCAACCTGGTCAGGCCCGGAAGGGAGCAGCCACAACGAATTGCGGCGGGTCGCCCGGCTCCTTCTTCTCCATAAATTTGCGGTTGTTACGGCCTTTGGGCCGCGCCATTGCCTTTGCGGGCTCGGGCGGCGTATTTGCGCTTGCCATCGACAGGGCAGGGCGCTGGCCCTAGAGAGGGCGGACATGCCAAACCACAGCGATTCACGCCCGTTTGATCTGGACCCGTCTGGCCAAGAGGGGGACGCGCCGTCTGCTGCCGAAATGGAAGCGGCGGGCCAGTCGAGCATGTTTGGCGCGCCCGAACCGCGGGACGAGCCGCAGCCGCCCGCCGCTGTTGAGGCGCCTGTTGCCGCTTCGGCCCGGCCCGCGCAGCCCTATCGCGTGCTGGCGCGCAAGTATCGTTCGCAAACCTTTGCTGAGCTGATCGGGCAGGACGCGATGGTGCAGACGCTGGGCAATGCGATCCGGCGCGACCGGCTGGCGCATGCCTTTTTGATGACCGGCATCCGCGGCGTGGGCAAGACCAGCACCGCGCGCCTGATCGCCAAGGCGCTGAACTGCATCGGCCCCGACGGCAAGGGCGGCCCGACGATCTCGCCCTGCGGCCAGTGCGAGCCTTGTCTGGCCATTGCCGAGGGGCGCCATATTGACGTGATCGAGATGGACGCGGCCAGCCACACCGGCGTCGACGACGTGCGCGAGATCATCGAGGCGGTGCGCTATGCGGCGGTTTCGGCGCGCTACAAGATCTACATCATCGACGAGGTTCACATGCTTTCGCGCAACGCTTTCAATGCGTTGCTGAAAACACTTGAGGAACCGCCCGCGCATGTGAAATTCCTTTTCGCCACCACCGAAGTCGACAAGCTGCCGGTCACGGTGCTCTCGCGCTGCCAGCGTTTTGACCTCAAGCGCATTCCGGCGGGCCTGCTGGCCGAGCACTTTGGGCGCATCTGCCAGAAGGAAGGCGTCGAGGCCGAGGGCGAGGCGCTGGCGATGATTGCCGAGGCGGCCGAAGGCTCGGCGCGCGATGGGCTGTCGATCCTGGACCAGGCCATCGCCCATGCCGACATGGCCAGCGAAGGCACCGGCACCAGCGTGAGCGCCGATCAGGTGCGAGAGATGCTGGGCCTGGCCGACAAGGGCGCGCAGCGGCGCCTGTTCGCGGCTTTGCTGG
>DATMUT010000487.1:0-5608 GCA_035563755.1 Novosphingobium sp. | reverse complement strand
AGCTACGAGCTGGCCCGCCATGGCTTTGCCCGCCGCAGCCAGTTTGCCGTGGTCGATCAGGGTGAGGACCATGTCCGCCTGCGCCTGAGCGACACTGAGGCTACGCGCGCGGTCTACCCCTTTGCCTTCGTGCTCGACATGGCCTTTCGCGTGGAGGGCGCGAGCCTGCGCATGACCGCCAGCGTGACCAACGCGGGCGATGTGCCCATGCCTTTCAGCTTTGGCTATCATCCGGCCTTTGCCTGGCCATTGCCGGGCGGGGCCAGAGGGGCGGCGCATCGCATCGTGTTCGAGCGCGAGGAAGGCGCTGCGGTTCGCCGGCTTGACCGTGAGAGCGGGGCGCTGCTGCCGCAGGGGCAGGCAAGCCCGGTGCAGGGGCGCGAGCTGTTGCTCGACGCCGCGCTTTTTGCCGAGGACGCCATGATCTGGACGCAGCTGGCCAGCCGCTCGCTGTCCTATGGCGCCGATGGCGGCCCGTGGCTCGACATCGATTTTCCCGATACGCCCTATCTGGGCCTGTGGCAGGTGCCAGGCGCCCATTACCTTTGCATCGAACCCTGGGCGGGCCATGCCGACCCGCAAGGTTTCGCGGGTGATTTTACGCAAAAGCCTGGAATCGAGACACTGGCGCCGGGCGAAACGCGCAGCTTCCGCATGGACGTGAGCGTGCGGGCAGGGTAAGCGCGCCGCCACCATGACCCAGCCTTTTGCCACCCGCCGCACCTTTGCCATCATCTCGCACCCCGACGCGGGCAAGACCACGCTGACCGAAAAGCTGCTGCTGAACGGCGGCGCGATTCACTTGGCGGGCGAGGTGAAGGCGCGCGGCGCGGCGCGGCGTGCCCGGTCGGACTGGATGAAGATCGAGCAGCAGCGCGGCATTTCCGTGACCTCCTCGGTCATGACCTTTGCGCGCGAGTTCGAGGGGCTGGGGCATATCACCTTCAACCTGCTCGACACGCCGGGCCACGAGGATTTCTCGGAAGACACCTATCGCACGCTCACGGCGGTCGATTCGGCGATCATGGTGATTGACGCGGCCAAGGGCATCGAGCCGCAGACACGCAAGCTGTTTGAAGTGTGCCGGATGCGCAACGTGCCGATCATCACCTTTGTGAACAAGGTGGACCGCGAAGGGCGCCCGGTGTTCGAGATCCTGGACGAGGTGGCCGACGCGCTGGCGCTGGACGTTTCGCCGCAGTCTTGGCCCGTGGGCATGGGCGGCACGTTCGAGGGTATTCTGGACCTGAAAAGCGGGCGCATCAGCCGCCCCGAAGGCGATTCGCGCGAATTTCTCGGCACAGTGGATCACAAGCCGATGCCCGAAGAGTTTGCCGAGGAAATCGAGCTGGGGCAGGCGGGCTATCCCGAATTCGATCTGGAGGCCTATCGCCATGGCGACCTGACGCCGGTGTTCTTCGGCTCGGCGCTCAAGAACTTTGGCGTGGCCGAGCTGATCGAGGCGATTGCCCGCATCGCCCCGCCGCCGCGCCCCCAGCCGTATCAGAATCTGGCCAGCGAAGTCGGCACCATCGACCCCGACAACAAGGAGGTGACCGGCTTCATCTTCAAGGTGCAGGCCAATATGGACCCCATGCACCGCGACCGCATCGCGTTTATGCGCCTGGTCTCGGGCACGTTCCGCCGGGGTATGAAGCTGACGCCAAGCGCGTTGGGCAAGCCGGTGGCGATCCACTCGCCCATCCTGTTTTTTGCCCAGGACCGCGAGATTGCCGACACCGCCGAGCCGGGCGACATCATCGGTATTCCCAACCACGGCACCTTGCGCGTGGGCGATACGCTGTCCGAGGCGAACAAGGTGCGCTTTACCGGCCTGCCCAATTTCGCGCCCGAAATCCTGCGCCGCGTGGCGCTGAAGGACCCGACCAAGACCAAGCAGCTGCGCAAGGCGCTTGATGACCTGTCGGAAGAGGGCGTGATTCAGGTGTTCTACCCCGAGATCGGTAGCCAGTGGATCGTTGGCGTGGTGGGGCAGTTGCAGCTCGACGTGCTGATCAGCCGGCTCGAGGCCGAATACAAGGTCGAGGCGGGGCTGGAGCAGGCGCCGTTCGACACCGCGCGCTGGGTCAAGGGCAGCGACAGTGCTCTGCGCGACTTTGCCGAGTTCAACCGCGCCAATCTGGCCAAGGATCGCGATGGCGCGCTGGTGTTCATGGCGCGCTCGGCCTGGGATGTGTCCTATCAGCAGGAACGCAACCCCGAGCTGGCCTTCAGCGCCACCAGAGAGCGCTAAAAGCGCTCCCTATCCCGGCTGTGTGACGCGTCCCGGAACTGCCGGGCCGGCTGATGGGTTGTATGCAGCGCGGGCCTGGCCTGCGCTCCGGGGTTTGGCCGGGCTTTAACGCCCGATTGTTATTCATGCGTGAAAAACAGGCAGCTTTACGACGCCTGACGTGCTTAAAATTTAGGCAGATGCGCAAGATTCGGGCGGCTCTGCTCTACTGGCGAACAGATGCTAGGCTGCGGGCCTGTGGAATCTTGCCGTTTTGTTAATTGGCACGCCCCTTGCTTAGACATGGTACGACCGGCGCTGGGGCCGGTAGGCTAACAGGGGATAGGCATGAAGTTCATCATCGCCATCATCAAGCCCTTCAAGCTCGACGAGGTTCGTGAGGCCCTCGGAGCACTCGGCGTCGCCGGCATGACGGTTTCCGAGGTCAAGGGCTTTGGTCGGCAAAAGGGCCAGACCGAGATTTATCGGGGCGCCGAATATTCGACCAACATGCTGCCGAAGGTGAAGATCGAGATCGCCGCCAGTGACGAGCTGGCGCCGCGCGTGGTCGAGACCATCCAGCAGACCGCCAGCACCGAAGCCATCGGCGACGGCAAGATCTTCGTTCTGGATCTGGCGTCGGCCACCCGCATTCGCACCGGCGAGACCGGCGATACCGCGCTGTGAGCGGCTCTTTGGATAGGAGGGAAATCACGATGATCCGCAAGTTGATCTGCGGCGCAGGGGCTCTGGGCGGTTCGCTCGTTGCTGCCACGTCCGCTTTTGCCCAGGACGCGGCCAGCGCTGCCTCCTCGGTCGCAACGGCTGCCGCCACGGCCGCCGCCACCGCTTCGGCGGCTGCCACCCCCGCGCTGATCAAGGCGCCTACCGCTGCCCAGATGGCTTCCATGGTCAACAAGGGCGACAACACCTGGATGCTGGTCTCCTCGGCGCTGGTGCTCATGATGAGCGTGCCCGCTCTGGGCCTGTTCTACGGCGGCCTGGTGCGCACCAAGAACATGCTCAGCGTGCTGATGCAGGTGTTCATGTGCGTGTCGATCATCGCGGTGATCTGGTGCTGCTATGGCTACTCGCTGGCCTTCACCGGCGGCCCGACGCCGTTTGTCGGCGGCTTCTCGAAGGCTCTGCTGCGCGGCGTGGATGTCACGACCTATGCGGCGACCTTCTCGAACAACGTCTATATTCCTGAATACACGTATGTCATCTTCCAGATGACCTTCGCCTGTATCACGCCTGCGCTGATCTTCGGCTCGCTGGCCGAGCGCGTGAAGTTCACGCCGCTGATGATCTTCACCGTGCTGTGGTCGACCTTCGTGTATTTCCCGATCGCGCACATGGTCTGGTACTTTGCCGGTCCCGACTTCCTGTCGGCCAACACGTCTGATGCTGGTCTGCTGTATCAGTGGGGCGCGCTGGACTTTGCTGGCGGCACCGTGGTGCACATCAACGCCGGTATCGCTGGCCTGGTGGGCTGCTTCATGATCGGCAAGCGCGTCGGCTTTGGTAAGGAAGCCACCCCGCCGCACTCGCTGACCATGACCATGATCGGCGCCTCGCTGCTGTGGGTTGGCTGGTTCGGTTTCAACGCCGGTTCCAACCTGGAAGCCAATGGTCTGGCCTCGCTGGCCTTCATCAACACCTTCGTCGCCACCGCTGCTGCCGCTGTCAGCTGGGCCGTGGTCGAGCAGGTCGTGCATGGCAAGCCCTCGATGCTGGGCGCTGCCTCGGGTGCGGTTGCCGGTCTGGTCGCCATTACCCCGGCTTCGGGCTTCGCTGCGCCGATGACCTCGATCGTGATGGGTCTGGTTGTCTCGCCGCTGTGCTTCTTCTTCGTCTCGACGGTGAAGAACAAGCTGAAGTACGACGATACGCTTGACGTATTCGGTGTGCACTGCGTGGGTGGTATCTTCGGTGCACTGGCTACCGGCATCGTGGCAGCGCCTTCGCTGGGCGGTCAGGGCTGGGTCGACTACACCGTGTTCCCGGCCAAGGCTGGCACCTACGACATGGCTGCCCAGATGATCACCCAGCTCAAGGCTGTGCTGCTCACGCTGGTGTGGTCGGGTGTTGGTTCGGCGGTGCTTTACTTCATCGTCGACAAGATCTTCGGCCTGCGTCCCACCGAGGAAGCCGAGCGTGAGGGTCTGGATATCACCGAGCATGGTGAGCGCGCCTACAACAGCTGATTTTGAAAGTTTGGCGGGTTCGGGGATCCTCCTCCTCTCCTTCTCCGGACCTGCCATCCGATGTTCCTCCTGCGAACGAAAACTTGAAAGGGCCGGAGTGCGAACTCCGGCCCCTTTTTTGTTGCAGGTGGTAAGTGTGTGGCAGCCTCAGCCAGCTTTGGCGCTGGCGCTCAGCATGTCCATCAGCGGGCGAATGGGCGAGACATCGTAGCCGGCCTGCGCGGCCATGGCGGTTACCGCGGTAAGGTCTGCGCCCTGACCAGCCTGTGCCAGCGCCCAAAGCAGGGTCGAGCGTGTGCCAGACCGGCAATAGGCCAGAACGCCGCCCTGGCTGCCGGCCAGCGCGTCGGTCATGGCGGTTACCTGGGCCTGGCTGAAGCCGGCATGGGTGATGGGAATGGCGACATAGGCGATGCCGGCTGCGGCTGCGGCCTGTTCGATCGCTTCGCCCGGTGTCTGGTCGTCGCTTTCGCCTTCGGGCCGGTTGTTGATGATCAGGCCGATGCCGGATTGCGCGGCAAGGGCGACGTCCTCGAGGCTGATCTGCGGGCTGGCCCAGACCCGGTCGGACAATTGGCGGAACATGGCGGATTCTCCTTAGCCAGAGCGCCAGAACATGGTGGTCGGCGCCGCGCGCAGCGGTGTGCCAATCGTCGAGGCCGGGGGCAAGCGGCCAGCCCTCAGGAATCTGCGTAATCCTTATGCGGAAATGTCACAAGAAAATGCGAATTCGCTTGTCCACGTGTGGATTCTGTTCGCGCTGGTTGGTTTTTTAGTCTATGTGCCAAAATGCAGAGGAGAGGGCCGCTCAGCCGTTGCGGCCGGTTGCCCTGTTGCATGGTGCGCTTCGTCCACGCCGCCATGCGATTTCGATACGGGCGAAGCGAAGGTAATTTCGGGTTTATGGGTTTTGACAGAGGACGTCGCGGCAGGGGCCGAGACAAGCGCGACGGGTTCGGCGAGGAGGGCTTCGACCCCTTCATGGGCGGTGGCAACGACCGCTTCGGCGGCGGTGACCGTTTTGGCGGCGGCGGCCGTGGTGGCTTCGGCGGCGGCGATCGTGGTGGCTTCGGTGGTGACCGTGGCGGCTTCGGTGGCGGCCCGCGTGGCGGCGGTGGCGGCTTCGTCGGCGGCCCGCGTGGCGGCGGCGGCGGTGGCGGCATGCCTG
>DATMUT010000486.1:0-9331 GCA_035563755.1 Novosphingobium sp. | reverse complement strand
GCAATCCGTGGGTGAGACGTGACATTTCGCTCTTGCGGGTTTCATCATCGAACATTAGATAGCAGCCTATTGAAATTAGATAGTATGCTATCGTTCCTGTCAAGTCACCGGGATAGCATGGGTTTGCCCACCCCTTTTTGCCGGTATATTCCGGCATGACAATGGTGAGGACCCTGCGATCCGCCCGATGATCAGGGCCGGAACGTCTGGTAACAGGAGAGAAATACGATGACCGGCCGTATTGCCAATTCCGCCCTCCGCTCCAAAATCATGTCGGCCCAGGATGCTGCCGGCCTCATCAAGCCCGGCACCACCGTTGGCATGAGCGGCTTTACCGGCTCGGGCTATCCCAAGGAGGTGCCGATGGCGCTGGCCGGGCGAATCGAGGCCTCGCATGCGGCCGGCGATCCGTTCAAGGTGCGCGTGTGGACCGGCGCCTCGACCGGCCCCGAGCTGGATGCGGCGCTGGCCAAGGCCGACGGCATCGAATTCCGCCTCCCCTATAACTCCGACCCCATCGCCCGCGAGAAGATCAACAGCGGCAAGATGGACTATTTCGACATGCACCTGAGCCAGGTAGCCCCCATGGCCTGGCAGGGCTTCCTGGGCGAGCTCGACACCGCGCTCATCGAGGTGACCGGCATCCGCGAGGACGGCTCGCTCATCCCCTCCTCCTCGGTCGGCAACAACAAGACCTGGCTCGACCGCGCCAAGCAGGTCATCCTCGAGGTGAACAGCTGGCAGAGCGACGCGCTCGAGGGCATGCACGACATCTATTACGGCACCCGCCTGCCCCCGCATCGCATGCCCATTCCGCTGGTCAAAGCCGACGACCGCATCGGCAGCACGCATTTCACCGTCGATCCGGCCAAGATCGTCGCCATCGTGCAGACCGACACGCCCGACCGCAACCTGCCCTTCTCGGCGCCCGGCGAGGATGCCGCTGCCATTGCCGGCCACCTGCTCGACTTCTTCGCGCATGAGGTCAAAATGGGCCGCCTGCCTGCCTCGCTGCTGCCCATGCAGTCGGGCGTGGGCAACATTGCCAATGCCGTGCTGACCGGCCTTGCCAACGGCCCGTTCGACAATATGACCGCCTATACCGAGGTCATTCAGGACGGCATGCTTGACCTCATCGACGCGGGCAAGCTGCGCATGGCCTCGGCCACGGCCTTCTCGCTCAGCCCCGATGCTGCGGCCAAGCTGAACGCCAACATGGGCGCCTATCGCGACAAGATGATCCTGCGCCCGCAGGAAATCAGCAACCACCCCGAGCTGATCCGCCGCCTGGGCTGCATCGCCATGAACGGCCTGATCGAGGCGGACATTTACGGCTCGGTCAATTCCACCCACGTGATGGGCAGCCGCATCCAGAACGGCATCGGCGGCAGCGGCGACTTTGCCCGCAACGCCTATGTCTCGATCTTCATGACGCCCAGCACGGCCAAGGGCGGCAAAATTTCGGCCATCGTGCCGCAGGTGGCCCACACCGACCACATCCCGCAGGATGTGCAGATCCTGGTGACCGAACAGGGCCTGGCCGACCTGCGCGGCCTCTCGCCCCGCCAGCGCGCCGCGCAGATCATCGAGCATTGCGCCCATCCGGCCTACAAGCCGCTGCTGCGTGACTATTATGATCGCGCGCTCAACTCCTCGTATGGCAAGCACGCCCCCTCGCTGCTGAACGAGGCGCTGAGCTGGCACCAGCGTTTTGTCGAAACCGGCTCGATGCTGCCCTGACAAGGGTTATCGGGCGGGGCCGTGCCCTGCGGCCCCACCCGCCCCTTACGCGCCAATCCTCTCCTGCAGGGCCTCGATGCTGGCGCGGGCCAGCGCCGGCAGCGGCCTTGCCATCTCGAGCGCCCGCGCGCCTTCGCCGGCAAACACCGCCCCATCCACCTGCCGCGCCAGCGCCGCCAGCCGCGCCGCGCCCAGATTGCCCGCACTGCTCGTCAGCTTGTGCGCCAGCGCCTGCAGGCTGGCACTGTCGCCCGCCGCCAGCGCAGCATCGATGTCGGCCGCAAGCTGGGCAATACCATCGAAGAATGTGCGCAGCATCGTGCTTCCACCGCGCTGCTCGAACAGCTTGCGGATGGTGTCGAACTGCTCGACATCCACCAGCGGCACCCCTTCCAGCTCGATCAGGCCAGCCGGCGCCTTCAGCGCGATCACGCTCTCATGCAAGGCGCGCCTGGTTGTGAGCGACTGAATCTTGCCGATCAGTTCGTCAAACACCACCGGCTTGGACACATAGTCGTTCATTCCGGCATCGCGGCACCGATCGCGCTCGGATTTCTGCACGTTGGCCGTGACCGCCAGAATGGGCAGGTCGCCCGCGCCATGGGTTTCGCGCAGCTTGCGCGTTGCCTCATACCCATCCATCTCGGGCATGTGCACGTCCATCAGCACGATGTCGTAGGGCGCGCCCTTGTCCACCATCTCCACAGCTTCGCGACCATTGTTGGCAATGGCCACCTCGGCACCTTCGGCCTCGAGTATGGCGCGGTTCATTTCCTGGTTCAGCGGGAAATCCTCGGCCACCAGAATGCGCACGCCCTGAAGGCGACGCCCACCCTGTTCGGCCTGCGGCGCCTCGCCATGGCCAGTCGCGCCCTGCCGGCGCTTAAGCGACAAGGACTGCCCCAAATCGCGCAGCGCCCGCGGCGTCACCGGCTTTGTCAGCACGCTGGTGAATTGCCCATCGGCATCATCGCCGCGCAAATGCACCATGTCATGCGCCGAGATCAGCGCGACAATGGCGCATTTCTCGGCCCCCTTCATCTCGCGCATCGAACGCGAAAGCAGCGCCGTATCGGTGCCTGCCAGCCGCCAGTCGACCAGCACGAAGTCATAGGGCCGCCCTGCCTCATGGCGCCCCAGGCACAAGGCCATGCCCTGCTCTGCCGTATTCGCCACATCGGCGTGCCAGCCCAGATCGCTGGCCATATGCGCCAGGCTTTCGCACAGGTCGCGATTGTCATCCACCACCAGCAGGTCAAGCGGCGCACAGGGCTGCCCTTCGCCTGTTGCCTCCCGCGGTGGGCCCTCGGCCAGCGGCAGCGTCAGGGCGAAATGGAAACGGCTGCCCTTGCCCACGGTGCTGGTCACGCCCAGCGCGCCGCCCATCAGCTCGACCAGGCGGCGGCTGATCGCCAGCCCCAGCCCGGTGCCGCCAAAGCGCCGCGTGGTCGAGGATTCGGCCTGGGTAAAGCCGGCAAAGATCGCGTCGAGATGTTCTGGCGCAATGCCGATGCCGGTATCGGCCACATGGAATTCGAGCGTGACGTTGCGCGTGGTGCGGCGCAACTGGCGCATCCCCACCCGCACGGTCCCCCTGGGCGTGAATTTCACCGCATTCGAGGTAAGGTTCTGCAGCACCTGATGCAGCCGCAACTCGTCGCCCCGCACAAATTCGGGCAGGCCCGCGTCGATGTCGAGCACGATCTCGACATCCTCATTCGTGACCGTGGCCGACAATTGCTCGGCGATCGAGCCTACCATCTCGACCAGGCTGAAAGGCTCGCGCTCGAGCTCGAGCCGGTCTGCCTCGATCTTGGAGAAGTCGAGCACATCGTCGATGATCTGGCGCAGCGACCGCGTCGCCAACAGTGCCTTGTCGAGATAATTGCGCTGCCCTGCCGACAGGCCCTGCCGCCCGATCAGCTCGAGCATGCCGAACACGACATTCATCGGCGTGCGGATCTCGTGACTCATCACCGCCAGGAACTGACTTTTCGCGCGGCTTGCCGCTTCGGCGGCCACGCGCGCCTCCTGCAGCTCGCGCTCGTGGCTCAGGCGCGGGCGCAGGTCGAACAGGGTCGCCACGATGCTGGGCATGGACTGAGAGCGTGAGCGGCGCAGCTGCACGTCCATCGGAATGAGCGTGCCATCGTGATGGCGGCCCTGCACCTCGCGGTTCTGCGCCATGATGTAGAACCCTGAATCCGACAGGGCGATATCGCCCCGCAGCGCCGCATGGCCCTTGCGCTGGCTTTCCGGCACCAGCCGCTCGATGGGCTGGCCCAGCAATTCGCTCTCCTCATACCCAAACAGCGTCTGGGTGGCCCTGTTGGCCATCAGGATGCGCCCCTGCGGATCGACAGCGATGATGCCATGCGCCGATGCGTCAGCCAGCAGCTGGTTCTCCTCGGCCGAGCGCGCAACCTGCGTCATGGCGATTTCGAGTGCGCGCTTCTCGTCCTCGATGCTGGCGGTCAGTTCGCGCAGCGGCGTCACATCGGTGCAGGCGCCCAGAACCCTCTCGGGCCGGCCAGAAGCATCGCGAATGAGCGTGCCCTTTGACGAAAGGTGCCGGACCGAGCCGTCGCGCCGGATCACGCGATACTGCACATCAAGCGCATCGCCGGTCTCGATCGTGTGCGCCACCGCCTCGGTCACCCTTACGCGATCCTCGCGGTGAATGCGGCTCAACAGATACCCTACCGAAACCGGGCTTGCCTCTGGTTCCTCCTCGAACATGGCGCACATGGTCTCGTCCCAGTACAGCTCCTCGGTAAACAGGTCGCGTTCCCAAATGCCAACGCCGCCTGCCTCGATCGCAAGCCTGTTCTTTTCAACCATTTCGGCCAGTTGCAGCCGGTTGCGCTTCTCTTCGTCAATGTCCTGAAACTGGGTGATGACGTAGATGGGATTACCCTTGAGATCGCGCAGCAAGGCCGCGCTGATCCGCGCCCAGAATGCCTGGCCCGATGCGCGCATCAGCCGCAGCTCCGAGGAATAGGAATCGGTATCGCCCAAGCGGATGGCGTTGAACAGCTTGCGCTGGTCGGCAAAATCGTCGGGGTGGATCAGCTCCTCCCAGCTGCGCAGGCGCAATTGCTCCTCGGGCAGCTCGAACATCTCGCACAGGCGCGAATTGATCAGCATCCAACCAAAGTCGATGCCGATCGTGCACATGCCGATGGGGGCAAATTCCATCGCCTTGCGGAACCGGTCCTCGCTGTCGGCCAGGGCGACAGCGGCGCGGTGCTGCTTGGTGATGTCGTCGAACACCAGCAGCGCGCCCTCGATCCCCCCGCGCGAGCCGCGGTTGGGCATGGCATGCAGGTGATACGCCCACCCATCCGCGCTCAGGATCAACCGGTTGACGACGGCGCCATCGGCAATCACGCCCGCCACATCGCCTTCAAGACCCTCTAGCGGGATCGACCAGACCATGTCGGCCAGCGACGCCCCCTCGGCCAGCCGGTCGACATCGGTTATGTGCCCGCAGGCGCGATTGGCGTACCGCACGCGCAGCAGCCGGTCGACCGCCAGCAGCGGAAAGGTCAGGCTTTCGCGCATGTTCATCAATTCGACCGCCACCGATTCCAGCTCGGCCGACTTGACCTGCATCTCCTCGTTGACGGTCAGCAATTCCTCATTCGTCGATTGCAGCTCCTCGTTCGAAGTCTGCAGTTCCTCATTGGCCGATTGCAGCTCCTCATTGGCCGATTGCAGCTCCTCGTTAAGCGACTGCAACTCCTCGTTCGAGGATTCCAGCTGCTCGACCACGATATTGAGATGCGATCGCGTGCTCGCCAGCTCATTTTCCAGCTCGCCAATGATGAGCTGATCCCCGGCCCGTGTCGCGTCATCGGCAAGCATCGCCTCGCTGACCGGCGCCACCTCCTCGCCAATGCAAAAGCTCACCAGCAGCATTTCGGGAAACTGCGCGTCCAGCCGGCACACCATCGGCGTGACAAGCCGCTGCGAGCCACCAACCATGACCGGCCAGGCACAGCCCTCGACCGGCTCATGATCGCGGCGGCAGCGGAAGGTCAGCGCCCGCAGTTGCCCACGCAGGCCATCGCTGGCCATGCCGAACAGGTCCCAGTCGGCAGCGCCGTGCGGCAGGCTGAGAAATGGCGCAAGGTCGCCCTGGAAGCGCACCACCCGGTCGCGCCCATCGATCACCACCGAGGGCGGGACAAAACGCGCCGTCAGCCGCTCGTGCGCGATGCGTGCGAGCAGATCGCCGCCAGACGCCTCCGAACGCGGCCCGCTGTGCGTCAGTTCGGGCAACTGGCTCGCGCTGGCCAGCGTCGGCAAGGCGCGGGCGCTCCCCTCGATCCGGGCGAATATGCGCGAGCGCGCCTCGACCGGGCGGAACAGCTCGGCGCTGTGATCGGCATTTTCGGCACGCCCCAGAAACAGGCAGCCCCCCGGCCTCAGCGCGAAATGGAACACGCGCATCAGCTGTTCCTGCACCTGCAGGTTCAGATAGATGAGCAGATTGCGGCACGAGATCAGGTCGAGCCGGGCAAAAGGCGGATCATCCAGCACATTCTGGCGAGCAAACATCACCCGGCTGCGCAGCCGCTTGCCCATAACGGCGTTGATCGCGTCGCCCTCGACATATCGCTCGCGCAGGCCCGGGGCGACCCCCTCGAGCTCGCCCCGCGGATAGACACCCCGCCGCGCCACCGCCAGCGCCTCATCATCCAGGTCGCTGGCAAAGATTACATAATCCAGGCCAACCTCGGCCGAGGACTGCCCCGCGCAGGCATCGGCCAGCGCCTCCTCGAACAGCATGGCGATGCTGTAGGCCTCCTCGCCGGTAGCGCAGCCCGGCACCCAGCAGCGCAACACATCGCCCGGCCTGTTCTGACCCGATGTCGCGCGCTGGGCCAGCCGGTCGGCCACCAATCGCTCGATCGTGCGGCGCAGCGCGGCAAATTCGCTCTCGTCGCGAAAAAAGCTCGTCACGCTGATGAACGTGTCGCGCACCAATGCCAGCGCTTCGCCCTTGTCGGCGCGCAAGACCGCCTCGTAAGCCTCGAGCGTGGCCACGCCTTGCAACCGCATCCGCCGCGCAATGCGCCGCCGCACTGTCGCCACCTTGTAGTCGGCCAGGCGAAAGCCGGTCGACAGCCGCACGGCCTGCGCGATCCGGCCAAAGGCATCGCCCGCCAGTTCGCCCCGCAATTCGGCCAGCGCCGGATCGCGCCCGCCAGCCAGCCGCGCCAGCGCGCGCCCCATCTCGTAAAGCGGCAGGATAAGGTCGACGCTGCCGGTGTGGATCGCGGCCTTGGGCATGCCGTCGTATTTTGCATCGTCGGGCGCCTGCACCAGCGTAATCCCGCCGGCCGCGCGAATGGCGCGCATGCCCATGGCCCCGTCGCTGCCCGTGCCCGACAGGATGACGCCAATCGCGCGGTCGCCCTGCTCGGCCGCCAGCGAGGCGAAAAAGGCGTTGATCGAGGGCTTTGGCCCTTGCGGCTGCGAGGGCTCGACCTGATGCAGCAGGCCATCGCGCATCACGACATCGTGGCCGGGCGTGGCCACATAGATCACCCCACCCTCGGGCGCCTGCGCCTGCGCCATGCTCTCGACCCGCAGCTGCGTGCAGGGCGCCAGAAGATGCGCCAGCAACGAGACATGCGAGGGCGAAAGATGCTGGGCGATGACATAGCACAGGCGCGGATCGTGCGGCAGATGCTCGACCATTTCGCGCAGGGCCTCGAGGCCGCCGGCCGACATGCCCACGCCCACCACGCGCACCTGCCCTGACTCATGGGCGCCCCCGGCCTCATCGCTGGTCGCCGCCAGGTCAGCTGCCAGCCTGTCCGCCTCGCCTGACACTTCGGGAAAGGCCCGCGACGACGCCTCGTCGAACGCGCTCATCGCGCTGCCGCCGGGCAGGCTTGCGCCTTCCCCACCGGAACGGATGTTTCTGACTTTCCTCGGCACGTTCATCACTACCCCCAATCACCGCCGGAAGTGCCCAAGCACGGCACCCGGACGCATGTTGTCGCAGCCCCGAAACGCAGTCCCATCCGCCAATGGGTACGAGTGTTCTATTATTATCAGCCATATGCTTCACAAGACAGCCGGGCGGCCGCACCTGTAGTCAAGCACGTCAGCCTAGCCGCGCACATATGACGGCGTGGGATCATCATTTGTCGCCATCGTCGCGAACGTCAAATGAGATTACCGTAAAACACACAAATGGTGAAACCAAAGTGGGCGCAATTTCAGTTTATTAACCAAAATTAACTACAAATTCCTGCAGCTCGCCTCGCATCTGTATTTACACTGATCATTGCGACAATAAACAAGCGCCAAATCAGATGTCCTGCGCGCAGGCACTCGCACTCGCCCAGGCCCACTGGAAATTATACCCTCCCAGCCAACCCGTCACGTCAACCGCCTCGCCAATAGCGTACAGGCCGGGCATTTTGCGCGCGCCCATCGTCTTTGACGAAAGTCCGGCCGTGGCGATCCCCCCGGCGGTGACCTCGGCCTTGGCAAAACCCTCGCTGCCATCGGGGGCAAAACGCCAGTCGGCCAGACGCGCGCCAGCCGCGCGCAAAGCCTTGTCGGTCAGGGCGCCCATCTCGCCCTCCAGCCCCAGCCTTTCGGCCAGCGCAATGGCCAGCCGCTCGGGCAAATGGGCCGAGAGCAGCTTGCGCAGGCTCGCACGCGGGCTCTCGCGCTTGGCCGCCAGCAGCCATTCGGCCGGCAATCCGGGCAGGAAATCGATGCCCACCTCGCAGCCCCGCGCCCAATAGGACGACACCTGCAAAATGGCCGGCCCCGACAGGCCGCGATGCGTGAACAGCGCCGCCTCGGCAAAGCGCGCCTTGCCCCAGGGCCCCTTGCCAACGCTGGCCACCACCGGCGTTGCCACGCCCGACAGCTCGCGAAACAATGCCTCGTCCGGCCCCAGCGTGAGCGGCACCAGCGCGGGGCGCGGCTGCACCACTTTCAGCCCGAACTGCCGCGCCAGATCATAGGCAAGACCCGTTGCGCCCATTTTGGGAATAGACGGCCCGCCCGTGGCAATCACCAGCGAGGGCGCCTCGATCTCGCGGGCGCCCGTGCGCACGCGGAACAGGCCATCGGCATGGGCAACCTCGGCCACCGGCGCGCCCAGCGCCAGCTCAACCTGCCCCTTGGCGCATTCCTCGAGTAGCATCTCCACCACCTGCCGCGCCGAGCCGTCGCAAAACAGCTGCCCCAGCGTCTTTTCGTGCCAGGCAATGCCATAGCTCTCGATCAGCGCGAGGAAATCGGCCGGCGTGTAGCGGCTGAGCGCCGAACGGGCGAAATGGGGGTTTTCCGACAGATAACGGTCGGGCGCCGTGTGGATATTGGTGAAATTGCAGCGCCCGCCGCCCGAGATCAGGATCTTGGCGCCGGGCGCGGCGGCGTGGTCGACAACGACCACGCGCCGCCCGCGCTGTCCGGCCAGGGCCGCGCACATCAGCCCTGCCGCGCCGGCCCCCAGCACGATGGCATCACAGGCATCGCGCCGGGACACAGACGCTTATTGCGGGCGGGGCGACTTGCGGAACGGCGGGCGGCCACGGCGCTCGCCGCCTTCGCC
>DATMUT010000485.1:0-2247 GCA_035563755.1 Novosphingobium sp. | reverse complement strand
AAGTGCACATGAGCCTGATGCCCAACCCTTCGCACCTCGAAACCGTCGATCCGGTGGTTCTGGGCAAGGTGCGCGCCTATCAGGTCGCGCGCGACGACATCGGTGACGACATCGGCCCCGGCGCCCGCCACAAGCAGGTGCTGCCCGTGCTGATCCACGGCGATGCGGCCTTTGCCGGCCAGGGCATCATCTGGGAATGCTTCGGCCTGTCGGGCGTCAAGGGTTACAACACCGGCGGCTGCGTCCACTTCATCATCAACAACCAGATCGGCTTCACCACCAGCCCGCAGTTCTCGCGCGGCTCGCCGTATCCCTCGGACGTGGCCAAGGGCATCCAGTGCCCGATCCTGCACGTCAATGGCGACGACCCGGAAGCGGTGACCTTCGCGTGCAAGCTGGCCATCGACTATCGCCAGACCTTTGGCCGCGACATCGTGGTCGACATGTGGTGCTATCGCCGCTTCGGCCATAACGAAGGCGACGAGCCCGGTTTCACGCAGCCGCTGATGTATGCCAAGATCCGCCAGCACAAGGCCGTGTCCGAGATCTATGCCGAGCGCCTGCAGCGCGAGGGCGTGATCGACGCAGGCTTCGTGCCCGAGCAGGTCGGCGCCTTCACCGGCCACCTTGAAGAGCACTTCGAGGCCGGCAAGACCTACAAGGCCAACGAGGCCGACTGGTTCGGCGGCCGCTGGAGCGGCTTCAACCAGCCGATGGACCCCGAAACCGCCCGCCGCAACGTGCCCACCGGCATCGAGCAGAAGCTGTTCGACAGCCTGGGCCGCACGCTGACCACGGTGCCCGAGGGGCTGACCATCCACAAGACGCTGGGCCGCGTGCTCGACGCCAAGCGCGAGATGTTCAAGTCGGGCGAAGGCTTCGACTGGGCCACCGGCGAGGCGCTGGCTTTCGGTTCGCTGCTCTCGGAAGGCTATGCCGTCCGCCTGTCGGGTCAGGACTCGGGCCGCGGCACCTTCTCGCACCGCCACGCAGTGTGGGTCGACCAGACCGACGAGCACAAGTACGTGCCGCTGACCACCGTGCCGCACGGCAGCTTCGAGGTCTATGACAGCCCGCTTTCGGAATATGGCGTGCTGGGCTTTGAGTATGGCTATGCCAGCGCCGACCCCAAGACGCTGGTGCTGTGGGAAGCGCAGTTCGGCGACTTCGCCAACGGCGCGCAGATCATCTTCGACCAGTATGTCGCCTCGGCCGAGAGCAAGTGGCTGCGCGCGAACGGCCTCGTCATGCTGCTGCCCCACGGCTATGAAGGCCAGGGCCCCGAGCACTCGTCGGCCCGCCTCGAGCGCTATCTGCAGCTGTGCGCCGAAGACAACATGCAGGTGTGCAACCTGACCACCCCGGCCAACTACTTCCACCTGCTGCGCCGGCAGATGCACCGCCCGTTCCGCAAGCCGCTGATCCTGATGGCCCCCAAGAGCCTGCTTCGCCACCCGATGGCCAAGTCGAAGGCCGAGGAGTTCATCGGCGAAGGCCACTTCATGCGCATTCTGTCGGACCCCAAGGCCCCGACCGATGCTGATACGCGCAAGGTCATCCTCTGCTCGGGCAAGGTTGCCTACGACCTGCTCGAGGCGCGCGACGCGGCCGAGATCACCGATACGCAGATCATCCGCATCGAGCAGATCTACCCCTTCCCCGGCGAACCGCTGGCCAAGCGCCTGTCGCGCATGGCCAACCTCGAGGAAGTGGTGTGGTGCCAGGAAGAGCCCAAGAACAACGGTTCGTGGTTCTTCGTCGAACCCTTCATCGAGGAAGCTCTCTCGGCGGCCAAGGCCAAGGTTGCACGCGCCCGCTACGCCGGTCGCCATGCCTCGGCCTCGCCTGCAACCGGCCTGGCCAAGCGCCATGCCACTGAACAGGGCGCTCTCGTTGCCGATGCACTGGGTCTTTCGGCCCGCTCGGAAATCCGTCGCCAGAAGAAGAGCTAAGCCGCCTCTCCTCCCAATTTCATCAGGAATATCCTAGACATGTCCAGCGAAGTCAAAGTGCCCGTTCTGGGTGAATCGGTGAGCGAGGCCACCATCGGTCAGTGGCTGAAGCAGCCCGGCGAAGCCGTTGCCATCGACGAGCCCATTGCCAGCCTCGAGACCGACAAGGTCGCGATCGAGGTCAATTCGCCGGTCGCCGGCGTCATGGGCTCGCAGCTCGTCGAAGTGGGCGCAACCGTTGTCGTGGGCGCCGTGATCGCCATGATCGAGGCTGGCGGCGCTGCTGCTGCCCCCG
>DATMUT010000484.1:0-3225 GCA_035563755.1 Novosphingobium sp. | reverse complement strand
GGTGCCCACGGCCAGACCAAGCACCTCGCGCGCGGCCTGCCACTGGCCAAAGGCGGCCTCATACAGCGCCGCCGCATCGCCCAGATCGAGGAAGTTGGCCATCGCGTCGTTCAAGCGGAAATTGGTAAGGAAGCAGCTGAGCAGCACATCGCAAGGGTGGCGCAGCGCCAGCACGAAGCGCGCATCGGGAAACAGCCGGCGAATGGTGGGCGCGTGCACCAGATGCATCGGATGCTTGTCGACGATGACGTGTTCGGGGCTGCTGCCCGCCAGCGCATCGGCCCGCGCGAAATAGGTGGCGCGCGCGGCCTCGATCTGCTGGCCCGAGAGCGCAGGCAGCGCCGCCACCCCGCCCAGCTGCGCCTCGATGTCGGCAATGATCGCCTCTTCCTCGAGCACCCGCACGCGCGGCTCGGCCATCAGCATCGTGTCGAGCAGGGTCGTGCCCGAACGCGGAAAGCCCAGAACGAAGATGGGCGCGGGGCGCTGCGGCGCCGGATCGGGCGTCCACCCTTGCGCCCACTCGCGCGTCAGCAGCGCGCTGTTGGCCGCCACCCCCGCGCGATAGGCAGCCGCCCGGCCGCGCGGATCGCTGGCGTCGGCGGCCCAGTGGGCGTTCATCTGCGCAAAGGCGGCAAAGGCCTCGTCGGCCCGCTTCAGCCGGTCGAGCAGAACCCCGCGCAGGTGCAACCGCTGCCCCGGCGTGACCACATCGGTCCCCGCCCGGTCGAGCGCGTCGAGCGCGCCGGCATAATCCCCCTCGCGCTTGAGGCGCAGCGCATCGATAAAGGACAAAGATGCCGCATCCGTGCCCGAGGCCGCCGCCTCTGCGCGCAAGGGGGCAATCTCGTCCTCGCGGTTCAGCCGTTCAAGCAGCGAGGCCAGCCCCACCCAGCCCTGCCCCAGCTGCGGGTCGAGCGCGACCGCCGTGCGCAAAGGCGCCTCGGCCGCGGCAAAGGCGCCGATCTGCGCGCGCAACTGGCCCAGTTCGGCCTGCAGGTCGGCGCGGGTGGGCGCACGCGCCACCGCCTCGCTCAGCGCGGCATCGGCGGCCGGGGCATCGCCGGCATCGCGCGCCAGCACATAGAGCGCATGGGGGGCGTGCGTGTCCTCGGGAAAATCCTGCGACAATGCGCGCAGCGTGGCCATGGCGGCCTCGCGCTCGCCCGCTTCGGCCTGCGCGTGGGCCAGGTTCAGCCGGACCGGCGCCGAATCAGGCGCCAGCGCCGCCGCGCGGGTCGCCGCCGCCAGCGCGCCTGCCACATCCCCCAGCGGCGAAAGCGCGTTGCCAAGGTTGTTCCACGCCGACCAGTCATCGGGCGCGGCCTCGACAACGATGCGGTACAAGGCGGCGGCCCGCGCGAAATCCTCGGCCTCCTGCGCCAGATGCGCGCCCAGCCGGGCCAGCCGCAAGCTGCGGTCGGCCCGCGCCGCCTCTTCCTCGCACAGGGCCAGCGCCTCGGCGGGGCGAGCGCAATGCCACAGCGCTTCGGCCAGATTGGCGCGGATGGTCATATCGGCAGGGCGCGCCGCATGGGCCGGCGCCAGCCAGGCCGCGGCCCCCGCATGATCCCCCCGGTAAAACGCCACAGCGCCCGCCAGTGCGGCAAAGGTGCTGGCTTGCGCTGGCCCGGCAAGGTCGGCCCGCGGCGCGCCTGCGGCCTCGGCCTGCGCGACCAGAGCGGCGGCCTCGTCCATGCGGCCGGCGCGCGCGGCAACGACTATGCGGCGCATCATCTCGGTCAGGGCATCTTGCGGCTTTGCGGCCATGGGGGGCATGATCCTTGGTCTTCGGGCAAACGCTAATGGGCGCGCTGCCCAATGGTCAACGACATTGGCGGCAGGGGGCCTGCCGGCAATGCGCAATTTCCGGCCTCGCTCCGCAGCAGCCCCCCCGCCACGGTTCTGGCCGAAAGGGGGTGACACAGGCCAGCCCCTTCACGCTCTGGGCCGGCCGGGCAAATATAGCCCGGCCGGCCCAGGTTCACACTCCGATCGTCAAACGATCAGAACTCGAAGGTGAAGCCTGCGAACAGGTAACGGCCCATCGAGTCATACGTGCCCGGATAGGTGTTGCCGTTGCAGTAGGTGCTCTGGCAGGCGCTCGGGATCGAGCCGCTCGAGCTGCCGCTGGTGACCAGCGGCGGGTCCTTGTCGAACAGGTTGTTCACGCCCAGACGCGCCTGCACATGCGGGCCGATCTTGCCCGACAGCATCAGGTCGAAATAGCTGTAGCTGCCAATGTGCGAGCTGTAGGGCGAGTAGGCGGCATTGGCCAGCGTGGCGCTGGGGTTCTTGTAGTCGACATCGACCGGACCAAGGTAGCGCCAGGTGAGCGCGGCCTGCAGACCGATGGGCGTGTCGAGCATGACGCGGGCCTTGTGGCGCCAGATGGGCGCCGGCGCGCCGCAGGTGGCGCCATAGTAGCCGGCGCAGTCATAGCTGGCCGAGATGCCGTTGTTGGTGGCCATCTCGCTCAGCGCCGTGCCGGTCAGGTTGAAGCTGAGGCGGCCAAAGCGGCCGGCGCTGCGGGCATAGTTCAGGTTGAACTCGAAGCCGCTGGTCTTGACCCAGCCCACGTTGGTCTGGATGTCGGTGACATAGCCGTCCGAGGTCAGCCACAGCGACCCTGCCGCATTGCGGTGGATGAGGCCGCAGGCCAGCGCGTTCAGATCGTTGGTGCAGGCCGCCAGAATGGCGTCGGCGCCAAAGCTCTGGATGGCGTTGCTGACCTTGATGTTGAAGTAGTCAACGCTGAGCGAAAGGCCGCGGATCTGGTGCGGGGTGAGCACCAGGCCAAGGGTCTTGGTATAGGCCACTTCGGGGCGCAGGGTCGAGTTGCCGCCCATGTAGCCGTTATACTGCGAGGCCGGGTTCGAGATGACCGTCTGGCCCACGCGCAGGCCCTGCATCAGGCAGCCCTTGTCGGCGGCGGTGATGGTCTTGGCGCAGGGGTCGGTCACGCCATCGAGCGCAACGTAGTTGGTGGCGAACAGCTCGTTCGTGTTGGGCGCGCGCGAGGCGCGGTTGAAGCTGCCGCGCAGGCGGATGTCGGGCGTGGGGGTGAAGTCCAGCTCGAGCTTGTAGGTGCCCGTGTTGTACGTCTGCCCGTTCGACACGTCGTAGTGCGAATAGCGATAGGCACCATCGAAGTTCAGGATACGGTCGATGATCGGCACCGCGACCTCGCCCATCACCTCGGTCACGTTGTAGCTGCCCGAGATC
>DATMUT010000483.1:0-2168 GCA_035563755.1 Novosphingobium sp. | reverse complement strand
GGCGCCTCGGCCAGCAGGCCCAGCACCATCAGGCGCAGTTCCTCGCCGTCGAAACGCTTGGCCCGGCGACCGCGACCGCCAAACGGGCCGCCGGCACCATCGCCGTCGCCACCAAAGCCGCCCCGGCCAAAGCCGCCTTTTCCAAAACCGCCTCTTCCAAAACCGTCGGTGCCAAAGCCGAAGCCGCCGGCAAACCGGCCACGCCCCCGGCCAAAGCCGCTTTCCCTCTCGCCCTCGTCAAATGCTTCGGCGCGCGGATCGAAACCGCGGCCAAAACTGGCTGCCATGGCCCGCATCATACGGCCCCGGCCTCGCCCCCTGCGGCCAGCCTGGCCGCTCATCGGGTCGAAATCTCGCATTGTGTAAACTCCTTTGAATGCGTCATGCCTCGCAAGATAGTCTTACGAACGCGCATTTCAAGATATATCTTGTATCAGTCTGGATACAGCACGAGACATCCAGTAAAGACCGGCGATCCGGGCGCAAGCAAAAGGGGGCAGCGCCACACCGGCACCGCCCCCTTTGCCTGTCGACATCGCTGCCTTCGCCCCCGGTCAATCGGGCATCGTCAACCCGCCCACACGCTTGTCGCGATCAATCGCGAAAGCCAAAGGCCTTTCCCCGTCGGCCGAGGCATAAGCCAGCCGGCCAGCGCCCCACAGCTCCCAATCGGCCACCGACATTTCGAGCCCATCGCCCGTCAACCAGTGCCCAAGGCGCGGAAATTGCGCAAAGGCGCCCGGATGCGCGCGCCTTGCCGCAGCGCGGCGCCCCGCAAGGTCCGCCACATACGCCTCGAGCGCGAGATCGCGCGTTGCCCAGTCCACCCAGCCGATCGGCGAATCCTGGCAATAGGCGTTGTTGTTGCCTTGCTGGCTGCGGCCAAACTCATCGCCGGCCGTCAGCATGATCGTCCCCGTGCTGGCAAACAGCGTGCCCAGCAAGGCGCGCAAGTCGGCGCTGCGGCGCGCTAGCACTTGCGGGTCGTCGCTTGCCCCCTCAACCCCGTTATTCCACGAATGGTTCTCGCCGTGGCCGTCGCGATTGTCCTCGCCATTGGCCCAGTTGTGGCGCTGGGCATAGGCCACCATGTCGGCCAGCGTGAAGCCGTCGTGCGCCGCCAGAAAATTCACGCTGCGGCATTGCTGCTCGCCAAAGATGTCGGCGCTGCCGGCAAGGCGCGTGGCCAGATGGCCAATGCCCGTCTCGCCCTTCCAGAAGCGGCGCACATCGTCGCGAAAGGCATCGTTCCATTCGAGCCAGCCCTGTGGGAACCGCCCCAGCTGATAGCCGCCCGGGCCAATGTCCCACGGCTCGGCAATCATCACCCGGTCGGCCAGCCACGGATCGGCGGCGATCTGCGCGAAGATGGGCGCGGCGGCATCAAAACCGCCCCCCCACGCCCCGCCGCGCGCCAGCACCGGCGCCAGATCGAAGCGGAAGCCATCGACGCCGCAATGGCGCACGAAATGCCGCAGCGTTTCCACCGCCAGATCGCGCACCGGCTCCGCGCCGAAATCAAGCGTATTGCCGCAGCCGGTATCGTTGATCAGCCGCCCGTGAGCGTCATGCGCATAGGCCGCATTATCGAGCCCGCGCAGCGAGAGCACCGGCCCGTGCATGTCGCTTTCGCCCGAGTGGTTGAGCACAATGTCAAGCAGGACAGCAATGCCGGCCTCGTGCAGCGCCGCCACTGTCTCGCGCAATTCGGCCACGCCCCCGGGGCACAGGCCGGGGTCGAGCGCCATCATCGCCACCGGATTGTAGCCCCAGAAATTGCCCAGCCCCAATGGCGGCAAATGCCGCTCGTCGATCCAGGCGACGATCGGCATCAGCTCGATCGCGTCGACATGCAGCTTTTTCAAGTGAGCGATCACCGCCGGATGTGCCAGCGCCGCCACGGTCCCACGCTGCGCCTCGGGCACATCGGGATGCAGCAGCGTAAAGCCGCGCACGTTGACCTCGTAGATCAGCCCGCCCGGCGAAAACAGCGGCGGCAGCGGCGCGACTTCGGGCAAGGGCGGCGGCACCAGCGCGCGCGGCATGATCGCGGAGGTATCGGCGCCGAACTGGCCAAGGCATGGGTCATAGGCGAAACGCCGGTCGAGCATGAGCGCATAAGGGTCGACCAGCAGCTTGGCCGGATCGAACCAGGCCCCCTCGGGCGG
>DATMUT010000482.1:0-2904 GCA_035563755.1 Novosphingobium sp. | reverse complement strand
TCCCATGGCAATTCATAGGCCGCCAGGGCTGTTGCGCCCACCGTCACATCGGCAGCGCCCTTGCCGGTGCCTGCCGACACAGCGCCTGCGGTGCCCGAGATCGTGGGGGCAAGGCGGCGCAGCGTGAGTTCAACGCCTGTTTCGCGCCACTCCCAATCGGTCACGCGCCATTGGCCGGCAAGGCCCGGTACAGTGACCACAGCTCCGGGGGCAACGGCCGGATCGAGCTCCGCGCATCGCCATGACAGCGTATCCTGCGCCCAGCCATTGTCGCGGTTGGCTTGCGCGATCAGTTGAAACGCATTGGTCGCGGTCAGCGAGGCGGGCAGTTCGAGCGTGCGCTGCTGCCCGGTGGTGGCGCGGCCCGGCGCCCTTTGCGTGCCGGGCTGATAGTCGAGAGCGGCATCGTAATAGCGCAGTACGCGCGGAGTGTTGGTGGTGTCGGGCGTGCGCTGCCGGGTGAAACCGGCCGCTCCGCCAAAGTCGCTGCTGCTGCTTGAAACCGCTGGTTCGCCCAGCACAATGGGCGCGGTTTGCAGGCGCTGGCGGGTAATGGTGAGCATGCTGCCCCCCGCATCGCACAGCATGGGGAACAGCGGCTGGAACTTGGCCAGCGTATTGGCAAAGGTGCCCTCGCACGAATAACCGAGAATGCCGGTCAGCGGCACATCGGCATCAACATCGTCGAGCACGCCATCGAACAGGCTGGCCAGCGAAAGCGTGCCGTTGTCGGCAATGACCTCGACGCTCAGGCTTGGAATGCGGTTGCCGAAATTGGCCAGTTCCAGGTCCTCGAACACCACATAGGCCAGCCCGCGAAAGGCCGGGCAGGTGCTGCTCCCCTCGGCCGAGGCGATGAGCGGGTCGATAGCCTGGTCGTATTGCCCGGTGTGAATGCGCACCGAGCCGCCCACCTTGAGGTCGCCCGCCGTCCCGCGCAGCAGGTTGCCATCGGCCCAGATGCGCCCCACGCCCACGATCGGCCGGCTCGACACGGCCACGGCAAAGCTGGAGGTGTAGCTATAGGAGGTAACCGAGGGCTGGTTCTTGCCCCCGCCGCTGGTCGAGGAATGCTCTGCCAGATCGGTGGCCCAGATGATCGAGCCTGCCACGCGCATAGTCCCGAACTGGCGCGCCAGTGCCGAGCCGTAGCTCGAGGTCGACACGGTCAGGTCCTGAAGGCGGGGCCCCTGGATCGATGAAGAACCGCCAAAAATGGCCGAATCGACCTGCGACCCGGCCAGCGCCCCCAGCGCGCCGCCCAAAGGCCCGCCAAAGATCGTGCCTATCGCGGTGAACAGCAAGGTTGCCATAAAAGCCTCTCACTCGGTTGGATCGGGATCGGTCGGGCGCCAGTGGCCGATGACCGCGCCCGCCGGCATGGCCGGCGCAAGCACCACCCGGCGCAGCCCGGCATGGGCGTGCACAAAGCCGCCATCGACGGCCACGGCGAAGTGGTGCTGGCCCGGCCCCACATGCAGCAGAAGAATATCGCCCGGCTGCGCATCGCCATGGGCGGCCACGCAGCCCAGCGCATCGGCAAAGGGCGCGGCGCGGCCGGTGTCCTGCGCGCGCATCGCATAATCGATGGGCAGCGCCAGGCGGCAGCCATTGCCGGCCAAGGCCGCGGCCACCACGCCTACACAGTCAAGCCCGGTTGCCGGATCGCGGCCACGCAGGCGAAAGCGCACGCCCACTACCTCCAGCGCGGCGCGCGCGACCTTGTCTCCGGCGCGCGCCATCACGACGACAGGCCGTAGCGCACGATGAGATCGTTGCCCGGCAGGAACGGTTCGCCCTGAAAGTTGGCGGCATTGGCAAAGCGCTGTGCGCAGGTGTCGAGCGTGTGGTCGCACCCTTCGCGCAGCAGGGCGCGAGTGCCGATAGCGATGGCCTGATCGACGGGGTTGTCGAGCAGCAACGCATTACCGTCCTGCGCCATCACGCCCATGGCCAGCCCCGCATAGGGACCGGCCAGCCAGCGCACTTCGCCGCCAATCAGTTTGCCGGCATCCAGCGTTCCGCCCGTGGCCAGCGTGAAGGTAGCCGTATTGGCCGACTGGTCCAGCGCCGAGAGCATGGCCTCATGCGTGAAGGCCGGGGCCGAGAGGCCGCAGCCCTTGCCGCAAAAATCGGCGCGGCAACAAGGGCTGGTGCGCGGTATGGGGTCGATCTTGAGATCGGCCTTGCGCGAGGCGAGGGTGGCGGTGAACTTGCCCGCCTCCTCGCTTACCGAGCCGATGCTGCCTGCATAGACGGCCTGCTGCTGGAGCGTTTCCCAATCGACCAGCCCGACTATCACCGTCGCCCCGTCATAGCGTCCCGCCTCAAGGTCGCAGGCAGAAATGGTGTCGTGGGCAATGGCGCCATCCACCTCGGCCGAATCGTCGGCAAAGTCGCTCGATCGGCGGATGGCCGCCGGCATCATGCCGGGCGCCGCGCGGTGCAGCACGCCATCGAACCACAGGTCGCCATCGTGGCTGGTAAAGCCCAGCGTCACCCCGTCGCGGCGCAGGATGCGCCACCAGGTGGCCACCGTCTCGACCTCTTCGGCAAACCAGACCCTGCTCATGACGCCTCCCGGATTTCGACGACCGGCACGCTGGGGGCATCGCCCGCCAGAAAGGTGGTGCCGGTGACTGACAGCTTGTCCTGCTCAAAGCGCACCGGCACATCGAACAGGAAGCCGGCGCAGATCTGCGCGCCGCTGGCGGGCGGGGTGGTGAACTGCACCACCCCGCCATCGCCCAGCACCCAGCCCGAGGCCTGCGTCACGCCGCCCACGCTCACCATCACAGTGCCCGGGCGGGGGCGGGTGATGCGGCGGCGTTGCTGCTCGCTCTGGGTCAGGCTGCTTTCGCCATAGTATTTGACCAGCGCAAAGCTGGCGGTCGCGCCATCGCC
>DATMUT010000481.1:0-4506 GCA_035563755.1 Novosphingobium sp. | reverse complement strand
TGTGGCCCTGGCAGCCAGAACCAGCCGCACACCGCCGTTATCAGCGCTCCGGTGGCATCCATGGCAAACACCGCGCGCCATCCCGCGCCATCGCCCTGATGGGCAATGATGGCGCCGGCCAGCAGCGGCCCCAGCGTGGCCCCCGTGCCCGATGCCAGCCCCAGCCAGGGCAGCTTGCTCACCCGTTCGGTGGGCGAGAACAGGATTTGCAGGAAGCCCATGATCTGCGGGGCGACCATGGCGTTGCCCATGCCCTGTCCGGCGCGCGCGGCGATGAGAACGCCCATGTTGCTCGCCACCCCGCAGCCGGCCGAGGCCAGTGTGAACAGGGCAAGTCCGGCCAGAAACACCCGCTTGTGCCCCAGCCTGTCGGCCAGCATGCCGGCCGCCGGCAGCACTACCGCAAAGCCCAGCGCATAGCCCGAGATGAGCCATTGCGCCGCCTGCGGGCTGGCGTTGAAACCGGCCTTTATGCTGGGGATCGCCACGTTGATGAGCGAGGCGTTGAGCAGTTCCATGAAGATTGCCTGCATGATGACCAGCAGCGCGGCCATGCGGGCACGGTCGGGGGCGTGTGTCTGTGGCATTGGCGGTGTTGAAACTTTCCTGCGGGCCCGGCGGTTGACCTGTGGCCGCCGGGCTGGGGCCGGCTTTGGCGGCGATCATAGGCATGGGCGAGCGGGTATGTCACGGGCTGCTTGCGATCAGTCCGGTTTGCGATAAGGCTGCCCGCCCGGCAGGCGCAAACAGGACAGGACAGGCGTGGCAACGATCAAGGATGTGGCCAGGGTTGCCGGCGTCTCGTTCAAGACGGTTTCGCGCGTGGTGAACGGCGAGACCAATGTGGGCGCGCAGATCCGCGAGCGCGTCGAGGCCGCGATTGCCGAGCTGGGCTACAAGCCGATGCTGGCCGCCCGGCAGCTGGCCGGGCATCGCCAGTTCATCATTGGCCTCATCGTGCCGCGGGTGGGGGGCAGCTATGTGGCGCGCATGATGATCGCCCTGGCCGCCGCTGCCCGTCGCGCCGGCTACAACCTCATCACCGAGCCGATGGAGATGGATGCGCTTCGCCCCGGCGCGCGGGTGGCGGTCTCGTTTTCGGCGCGGCCCGATTGCGTGATCCTGACCCCGCCTTTCAGCAATGACGCCCATGTGCTGGCCCATTTCGAGGCCGAGCGCATTGGCGTGGTGCGCGTGGCGGCGGTGGGCGAGGGCTATGGCCTGCCCATATATGTGAACGAGGAAGAGGTGTCGGGCCAATTGGTCGATCACCTGCTGGGGCTGGGGCACAGGTGCATCGGCATGGTGGCCCCGCCGCTGCCGGTGCGCGCCTCCGAGGCGCGGCTGGCGGGCTATCTGCGCGCGATCGAGCGGGCGGGCATCGCCTTCGACCCCGAGCTGGTGGTGCGGGGCGACTTCTCGTTTGCCTCGGGCGCGGCGGGGGCCATGGCGATGCTGGCCTTGCCCCGGCGCCCCACCGCCATCTTTGCCGCGGGCGACGAGATGGCTGCTGGCGTTCTGGCCCAGGCCGGGCGGCTGGGCTACCGCGTGCCCGACGATCTGGCGGTGGCCGGCTTTGACGATGCGCCGGTCGCGCGCATGGTGTTCCCGCCGCTCACCACCGTGCGCCAGCCCATCGACGACATTGCCGCAGCCGCGGTCGAGGCGGCGGTGCATCAACGCCTTCCCGCCGCCGGCTTCACCTACGAACTCAAGGTTCGCGGATCGACCAGCGGCGACAGGCAATTGTGCCTCGACCCCTATCGGTTCTGAGCGCGCCTTAGGGGGCGCCGCCCGCGCGGATGCGCGCCATCATGCGCTCATAGTCGAACACCTGCATCGAGGGCGTGTAGGTGCCCGTCAGCACAGCGGTAAGGTAGCGCCCGGCGGTGCGGATATATTCCCGGTCGTTTTGCGCCGCGCGCTGGATGACGGGCAGGGCCGGGCGGGCGGCCTCGCCAATGAAGGTGAGGGCGTTGAGCGCGTAGAGCTGCACCTGCCAGTTGGCCGACTGGTCGGCCAGAGCGGCAAGGGCCGCCACGGGCGCTGACGTATCGCCGCCCATGCGGGCCAGCGTTTGCGCGGCCACGATGCGCACATGCTCGGATGGATCGCCCGCCAGCGCTTTGGCCAGCGCGGCGCGGGCAGGCTCGGCGTTTTTGGGGCCGGTCTTCTCGGCCATGATGAGCAGGCCCATCGCCGCCCAATAACGCATGACCGGCGCCTTGTGCCCCAGCCCTTGCGCAAAGCCCTGCGCCGTGCCGCTGCCGCTTGCCGCGCGCGCCGCCAGCGCCATCACCTCGGGCAGGGGGTAGAGCGCGTGGTTGCGGCTGGCCACCCAGCCTTCGCCCGCCATGCCCTCGGGCAGGAAGCCATTGTCGTTGATCGAGACGATCTGCGTGTCGATGGCCTTGCGCATCTGGTCGAGCACGCCGCGCGCTGCGGGCGCATCGACCAGGCTGGTCAGCTGGTACGGGTCGCCGGCCAGATCGTACAGTTCCTCATAGGGCTTCATGTGGAAGAAGCGATCCTGCACGGGGTTGAGCGTGCCGGCAATGTGGGCCGCCTCCCAGTCCTGATAGCCCTTGGCCAGCCATTCAAAGCCCTGATGCTGGCCCCAGGGAATGTGCGGCATGTAGTTGCGGATGTAGCGCCAGCGCCCGTCGGTCACGGTGCGCTGGAAGTCGATGCGCTCGTCCATGCGGTTGCGCATGCCAAAGGCCAGCTTGTTGGGCGTAACATGCGCGCCCAGGAACGGGCGGCCACGCATTTGTGCCGGCTGGGCCGCGCCGGCCAGCGCCAGCACGGTGGGGGCAAGGTCGATGAAGGAGACGGGGGTCTTGACCTCGCTGCCGGGGGCGGCGGGCATCAGGTGGCGCCATTTGGGCGGCACATAGACCACCATCTCGCAGCGCAGCCCCTCGTCATAGCAATAGCGCTTCGAGCGGGGCAGGATGCCGCCATTGTCGGAATAGTGGAAGACGATGGTGTTGTCGGCCAGCCCGTCGGCGTCCAGCTCGGCCAGGCGTTCGGCCAGCTGGCCGTCCATCTTCTCCATCAGGTTGTAATAGCTGGCATAGTCCTGCCGGATGCCGGGCGTGTCGGGCAGGAAGGGGGGCAGGGTGATCATCTCGGGCGTGACGCGGCCCGGCGTGGGCTTGAACAGGCGCGATTCATGCGTGGTCTCATAGTTGAACACGGCCATGAAGGGCTGGCCGGCCGCGCGCTTGCGCCAGTGGCCCTGAGCGCCCTCGATGTTCCAGATGGCGTTGGGGTCGACGTCGCAATTGTAGTCGGTCTTGGTGTTGTTGGTGCAGAAATAGCCGGCCGCGCGCATGAGTTCGGGATAGGTGCGGAATTCCTGCGGCAGATGGGCCTTGGCGCGCATCTGGTTGGCTGGCGCGCAGCTTTCGGGATAAACGCCGGTCAGGATGCCAAAGCGCGAGGGCGCGCACACCGGCGCGTTGGAATAGACGTTGCGGAACAGCAAGCCCTTTTTCGCCAGCGCGTCGATGGTGGGCGTGTGCGCCAGCTTGTCGCCATAGGCGCCGATGTAGGGGTTGTTGTCCTCCGAGACGATCCACAGGATGTTGGGCCGCTCGCCCGTTGCGGGGTGGGCCAGCGCGCCGGCGGCGCTGGCGCCTTGCGCGGCCAGGCTGGCGGCTGCGCCCATGGCCCCGGCCGCGCCGCGCAGCAGCGCCCGGCGCGAGGGATGGGTGTCAAAGGGGGACGGGGGTGTCGGTCGGGGCATCGCTTGTCTCACCTCGGGCATGGCCGGGGGTGCCGCCGCGCTGGGGCGTTGGTTTCTCCCGGTGTGGTTTTCGTTGTCATTGAAGTTTTGTTTGTGCCTGATTATGACGAGTATCAGAGAAAGACAACGCTGTTTTTGATGGTCTGGCGTGGTGCGCGCCAGCGCGCCCTTTGCCGATCGCGCATCAATGGGATAGGACTGCGGCATGGAAGAGGACCTGATGCAAAACCAAGTGAGAGCGCACGGCAGCATGCCGGATGAAGGCATGATCGCCATTGCGGGCGGCACCTTCACCATGGGGTCAGAGGCGTTCTATCCCGAGGAAGCGCCCCGGCGCCGGGTGCAGGTCGACCCTTTCCTCATCGACGCCACCCCCGTCACGAACGCGCAGTTCGCCGCATTCGTCGCGCAGACCGGCTACACCACCTTTGCCCAGACCCCGCCCGACCCGGCGCAATACCCCGGCATGGACCCGGCGCTGGCCGTGCCCGGATCGCTGGTTTTCACCATGACCGACGTGCCGGTCGATACGGGCGACCCGTCGCAATGGTGGCGCTGGGTGCCCGGCGCCGACTGGCGCCACCCCACCGGCCCCGAGAGCACCATCGAGGACATCATGGACCACCCGGTCGTGCATGTGGTGCATCAGGACGCGGCGGCCTATGCGGCATGGGCGGGCAAACAACTGCCCAGCGAGGCCGAGTTCGAATTTGCCGCGCGCGCCGGCCTTGAAGGCGCCGAATATGCCTGGGGGC
>DATMUT010000480.1:0-5738 GCA_035563755.1 Novosphingobium sp. | reverse complement strand
GCCAGCCGCCGCCTCCTCGATCATCGCCTTGGGCCAGCCGGCGGCCACAGCCTTGGCCATGCCGCCCTCGGCGTCCACGCGCTCGATGATCGCCCACGCCTTGTCGACCAGCGACTGGGTGAGCGCCTCGATGTAATAGCTGCCCCCCAGCGGATCGACGACATTGCACATGCCGGTCTCTTCCTGGATGACGATCTGCGTGTTGCGGGCGATGCGCGCCGAAAAATCGGTCGGCAGCGCGATCGCCTCGTCCAGCGCGTTGGTGTGCAGGCTCTGCGTGCCGCCCAGCATCGCGGCCATCGCCTCGATCGTGGTGCGGATGACGTTGTTATAGGGGTCCTGCTCCTGCAGGCTGACGCCCGAGGTCTGGCAGTGGGTGCGCAGCATCTTGCTGCGTTCGTCCTTGGCGCCCAGTTGCGTCATCACCCGGTGCCACAGCACGCGGGCAGCGCGCAGCTTGGCCACTTCCATGAAGAAGTTCATGCCGATGGCGAAGAAGAAGCTCAGCCGCCCGGCAAACTTGTCGATGTCCAGCCCCGAGGCGACACCATATTTCACATATTCCATGCCATCGGCGATGGTGAAGGCCAGCTCCTGCACCTGCGTCGCGCCGGCCTCCTGCATGTGATAGCCGGAGATGGAAATGCTGTTGAACTTGGGCATCTCGCGGCTGGTGTAGCCGAAAATGTCGCTGATGATCCGCATGCTGGGTTCGGGCGGATAGATATAGGTGTTGCGGACCATGAACTCCTTCAGAATGTCGTTCTGAATGGTTCCGTCCAGCAGGCGGCGGTCAACGCCCTGCTCCTCGCCGGCCACGATGAAGAAGGCCAGGATCGGGATCACCGCGCCGTTCATCGTCATGCTGACCGACATCTCGCCCAGCGGAATGCCGTCGAACAGGATCTTCATGTCCTCGACGCTGTCGATGGCGACGCCTGCCTTGCCGACGTCGCCCACCACGCGCGGGTGGTCCGAGTCATAACCGCGGTGCGTCGCCAGATCGAAGGCGACTGACAGGCCCTTTTGCCCCGCCGCCAGATTGCGACGGTAAAAGGCGTTCGATTCCTCGGCGGTGGAAAAGCCCGCATACTGGCGGATCGTCCACGGGCGCCCGGCATACATGCTGGCGCGCACGCCGCGGGTAAAGGGCGCAAAGCCCGGCAGGCCCGGGTCTGCGGTCACGTCATCGGCGGTATACAGCGGCTTGACGGTGATGCCCTCGGGCGTGTGCCAGTCAAGATCGCGGCCCTTGACCTCCTTGGTGGAGAGCGCCTTCCAGTCGTTGATGTCGGCCATGGTTCAATGCGCCTCCTTCGGCGTTTCCATGATTTCGGTCAGCTGCCCCAGCATGTCCTTGGGGTGCAGGAAAAAGATCGGCGTGCCATGCGCGCCAATGCGCGTTGGCCCCAGAATGCGCTTGCCCTGCGCCGTGAACCAGTCGCGCGCGGCCTCGATGTCGGCCACCTCATAGCACAGGTGATGCTGGCCGCCGGCAGGGTTCTTGGCGATGAAACCGGCGATCGGGCTGGCCTCGCCCAGCGGCTCGATCAGCTCGATCTGCGTGCCAGCGGTGCCGCCCTCGCCCGGCGTGTTCACAAAAGCCACCTTCACGCCCTGCTCGGGCATGTCGAATGGCTGGGTGATGACCTGCGCGCCCATGACGTCGCGGTAATAGGCAATGGCGTCCACCATCGAGGGCACCGCCACGCCAACGTGGTTCAACCGGCCGAGTTTCATCGCATCCTCTCCCACGCGCCTCACAGCGGAATGTTGTCGTGCTTCTTCCACGGGTTCTCGAGGCTCTTGTGCTTGAGCTTGCGCAAGCCCAGCGCGATGCGCCGGCGCGTCGAGTGCGGATAGATCACCTCGTCGATGAAGCCCTTGCTGGCCGCAACGAAGGGGTTGGCGAAGCGGTCCTCGTATTCCTTGACCTTCTCGGCCTGCTCCTCGGCCGACATGCCGCGGAAGATGATCTCGACCGCGCCCTTGGCGCCCATCACGGCAATCTCGGCGGTGGGCCAGGCATAGTTGAGGTCGCCGCGCAGATGCTTGGACGCCATCACGTCATAGGCGCCGCCATAGGCCTTGCGGGTGATGACGGTGATCTTGGGCACGGTCGCCTCGCCATAGGCAAACAGCAGCTTGGCGCCATGCTTGATGATGCCGTTATGCTCCTGCGCGGTGCCGGGCAGGAAGCCGGGCACGTCGACGAAGGTGACGATGGGAATGTTGAAGCAGTCGCAGAAGCGCACGAAACGCGCCGCCTTCTTCGACGAATTGATGTCGAGCACCCCGGCCAGCACCATCGGCTGATTGGCCACGATGCCCACCGTGCGCCCCTCGATCCGGGCAAAGCCGGTCAGGATATTGCCCGCATGGGCGGGCTGCACCTCGAAGAACTCGCCCTCGTCCACCACCTTGCGGATGACTTCGTGCATGTCATAGGGCTGCGTCGCGCTCGCCGGGATCAGCGTGTCGAGGCTGGGCTCCTCGCGGTTCCACGCATCGCTGGTGGGCCGCTCGGGCAGGTCGTGGCGGTTCGAGAGCGGCAGGAAATCGATGAAGTCGCGCGCCGCCATCAGCGCCTCGATGTCGTTTTCGAGCGCCAGATCGGCCACGCTGGTCTTGGTGGTGTGCGTGACCGCGCCGCCCAGTTCCTCTTGCGTGACCACCTCGTTCGTCACCGTCTTGACCACGTCGGGGCCGGTCACGAACATGTAGCTGCTGTCCTTCACCATGAAGATGAAGTCGGTCATGGCGGGCGAGTACACCGCGCCGCCCGCGCATGGCCCCATGATAAGGCTGAGCTGGGGCACCACGCCGCTGGCCAGCACGTTGCGCTGGAACACCTCGGCATAGCCGCCAAGGCTGGCAACGCCCTCCTGAATGCGCGCGCCGCCCGAATCGTTCAGGCCAATGACCGGCGCGCCCACCTTGAGCGCCATGTCCATCACCTTGCAGATTTTCTGCGCGTGACGCTCGGACAGCGAGCCGCCGAAAACGGTGAAATCCTGCGAGAAGACGAAGACCAGCCGGCCGTTGATCGTACCGCTGCCGGTCACCACGCCATCGCCCGGAATGACCTGGTCCTGCATGCCGAAATCGACGCAATTGTGCTCGACGTAGGTGTCCAGCTCCTCGAAGCTGCCTTCATCCAGCAGGATTTCAAGGCGTTCGCGCGCGGTCAGCTTGCCCTTGGCATGCTGCGCGTCGATGCGGCGTTGCCCCCCGCCCAGCTTTGCTGCGGCACGGCGCTTTTCCATTTCGGCAATATTGGCTGACATGAGCGTCGACATCCCTTCCGCCATGATCTTGTCAAATGCCAAAACCACGCCGGAAGAGCTGCGTCAACGGTTTTAACCGATCAGTTAAACCGACTTTCGTCGTAGAGCGGATAGTGACCGCCCTGCGACCCTGGCCAAAACCTCAGCGCATCAGCACCAGCTCCTCGGCCATGCTGGGATGCAGCGCCACGGTCGCGTCGAAATCGGCCTTGGTCAGCCCCGCCTTCACCGCGATCGCCACCGCCTGCAGGATCTCGGGCGCATCGGGGCCGATCATGTGCACCCCCACCACCTTGTCACTCGCCGCGTCCACGATCAGCTTGTAGAAGCCGCGCTCGGCCCGCTGGGCGAACATGTTCTTCATTGGGCGGAAGTCGCTGGTAAACACCTTCACCTCGATCCCCGCCTCGCGCGCCTGCGCCTCGGTCAGGCCAACGCCGGCCAGCGGTGGCTGGCTGAACACCGCGCTCGGGATATGGTCGTAGGCGATGGTGCGCGGCGCATTGCCGAACACCGTGTCGGCAAAGGCATGGCCCTCGCGGATGGCCACCGGGGTCAGTTGTACGCGGTCGGTCACATCGCCCACGGCATAGATGCTGGGGCAGGAAGTGGCGTTATATTCGTCCACCACAATCTGCCCATTGTCGCCCAGCGCGATGCCTGCGTTTTCCAGCCCCAGCCCGTCGGTCTTGGGGCGGCGGCCGGTGGCCACCATCACCACATCCGCCTCGATCGGCGCGTCATTGCCCTTGGTATGGACCAAAAAGCTGCCGTCGGCCTGCTTTTCCACCTTCTCGATCGGGCTTTCAAAGCGATAGGCAATGCCGCGCTCCTGCGTGATCTTGAGCAGCCGCTCGGTCAGCGCCTCCTCATAGCCGCGCAGCACCTTGTCCGAGCGGTTGACCACCGTGACCTGCGCGCCCAGCGCATTGAACACGCCGGCAAATTCGAGCGCGATATAGCCCGCCCCCTGCACGACCACCCGCTTGGGGAAGGTGGGCAGGTGGAACACCTCGTTCGAGGTGATGGCATGCTCGTTGCCCTCGAAAGCGGGCATGACCGGCCAGGCGCCCACCGCCACCAGAATATACTTCGCGCTGATCTCGCGCCCCGAGGCCAGGCGCACCGTGTTGGGGCCAGCAATCGTTGCCCGCTCGGCAAAATGCTCGACCTTGTTGTTGTCGAGCGTGTTCGCATAGGCCCGCTCCAGCCGGTCAACATCGCTCGCCACAAAGTCGCGCAGCGCCGCCCAGTCAAAGCTCTTCTCGCCAATGGTCCAGCCAAGGCGGGCGGTATCGTGCAGTTCCTCGGCAAACTGGCTGGCATAGACCAGCAGCTTCTTGGGCACGCAGCCGCGGATCACGCAGGTGCCGCCAATGCGGAATTCCTCGGCCACGGCCACGCGCGCGCCATGCGATGCCGCGATGCGACTGGCGCGCACCCCGCCCGAACCCGCGCCGATCACGAAAAGATCATAGTCGAACTGCACTTGGCCACTCCATCTGGCGCCCCGCCGCCTTTAGCAACGCAGCAGGGCCATATGCGCCGGATATGGCGTGCGCCCGGCGAAATGCCAATCGGATTTGCCGATTATACTGTATGGCATACAAACTATTTCGCAGACACCTCGACCGGATTGTTCACTTCGAGAAACCCGGCCATGGCGTCGAGCAACTGCTGCCGGTCGGCCTGCCGGTTGAAGTTGTGATCGGCCTTGGGCAAGGACACGAACTCCACCTTGCGGCCCGCCGCCCGCATGCGGTTGAACATCGAGACAGACTGGCCGTGGTCAACGGTCACATCCATCTTGCCGTGGATCAACAGCAGCGGCGTCTTGATCCGCGCCACCGCGTTGATCGGCGAAACGGCGGCAAAATCGGGCGTCATCTTGCGCCAGTCCTCATGCACCTTACGGCCATACAGGTTCTCGAATCCCATGTCGTTCACCTCGCGGCGCAGGCTGGCCACCCCGGCTATGGCAATGGCGCAGCGCCACAGGTCGGGATCGCGCGCGATGCCCCACATCGCCGCATATCCGCCATACGAGGCCCCCACGATACACGCCCGCTTCGGGTCGCCGATCCCCTCTTTGGCGATCCAGGTCAGGGCATCATTGAGATCATCCTGCATCGCCAGGCCCAGCTGCCCCTCGCCCTTGCGCATGAAGTCATCGCCATAGCCGTCCGAGCCGCGGAAATTGGGCTGGATGACCGCATAGCCGCGCGTGGCCAGAAACTGCGCCCAATAGTCATAGTCTGCCGTGTCATGCGCCCAGGGGCCGCCATGCGGCATCACCACCACCGGCAGGCCCTTGCCCTGGCTCCCCTTGGGCAAGGTCAGCACCGCCTCGATATCGAGCCCGTCGCGCGCCTTGTAGCGGATCATGCGCAGCGGATTGAGCGGCCAGCCGCGCAGCGCCTCGCTTGACCAGGCCAGGCGCAGCAACCGCCC
>DATMUT010000479.1:0-3605 GCA_035563755.1 Novosphingobium sp. | reverse complement strand
CCTATGGCGAAAATTTCGTATAGATGAAAATTTCACGATACGGAAAATTCGGAAGAGCGATGCCTGCTGATCTGCCCCTGCTGCTTGTGCCCGGCCTGATGTGCGACGAGCGCACATTTGCCGCGCAAACCGCCGCTTTTGCGCAGGCCCGCGCCGTTCCGGGCTGGGGCGCGAGCGACAGCCTGCCCGCCATGGCTCAACGCCTGCTGGCCAGCGCGCCGGATCGGTTCGCCATTCTGGGGCATTCCATGGGTGCGCGCGTCGCGCTCGAGGTGATTCGCACCGCCCCCGAACGAGTCGCCGGCATCGCGCTGGTCTCGACCGGGGTGCACCCGGTGGGCGCGGGCGAGGCCGACAAGCGCTATGCGCTGCGCGAGGTTGGCCGCACGCAGGGCATGGAAGCGCTGGTCGACCAGTGGCTGCCGCCCATGATCGCGCCGGCCAATCGCGACATGCCGGGCCTCTACGCATCGCTGCGCGCCATGTGCGTCGAGCAGGGCCTGCCCGCCTTCGAGGCGCAGATCGAGGCGCTGCTGGCGCGGCCCTCGGTCGACCTGCTGCTCTCGGCCATCACCTGCCCGGCGCTGTCCTGCACCGGCGAAGACGACGCATGGAGCCCGCCCCGTCAGGCTCAGGCCATCGCCTCGGCCATTCCCGGCGCGCAACTGGCCATCATTGCCGGCGCAGGCCATTTCCTGCCCGCCGAACAACCCACCGCGCTCAATGCCGCCATCGCCGCATGGCTGGCGCGCATTGGTTGAAACGCGAAAATTCCACCCCAACAACGGCAACAAACCCGCAAGAGGAGTATCTAGAGATGTCTGAACAGAGCCTCGAAAGCCTGCTGAACGAGAAGGGCGATATCGTCGAGTTCCTGCGCAACCAGCAGGTCGGCCCCAACGTGTACCCCGGCGTTCCGGCCGAATATTCCAACTGGCGCGACGAGCAGCAGGCCTGGTCCAAGACCGCGATCCTGTTCAACCAGTCGTTCCACATGGTCGACCTCGAAGTGTCGGGCCCCGATGCCTTTGCCATGCTCAACTATCTGGGCATCAACAGCTTCAAGGGTTTCGTGCCCGACCGCGCCAAGCAGTTCGTGCCCGTCACGCCCGAAGGCTATGTCATCGGCGACGTGATCCTGTTCTACCTTGAAGAGAACCTGTTCAACCTGGTGGGCCGCGCGCCCGTGATCGAATGGGTCGAGTTCCACGCCGCTTCGGGCAAGTGGGACGTCAAGGTCGAGCGCGACGAGCGCTGGGCGATGCGCACCGATGGCAAGCGCAAGTCGTACCGCTTCCAGCTGCAGGGCCCCAACGCCATGGCTGTGCTCTCGAAAGCGCTGGGCTACGAGGCGCCCAACCTCAAGTTCTTCCACATGACCACGCTCGAATTTGCCGGCTGCAAGGTGCGCGCCCTGCGTCACGGCATGGCGGGCCAGCCCGGCTACGAGCTGTTCGGCCCCTGGGAAGACTATGACAAGGTGCGCGACGCCCTGCTCGCCGCCGGCAAGGACTTCGGCCTGCTGCCCTCGGGCGGTCGTACCTATTCATCGAACACGCTGGAATCGGGCCGGATCCCCTCGCCGCTGCCCGCCACCTACACCGGCGAAGGCAGCAAGGCGTTCCGCGAATGGGCCGGCGCCAATTCGTACGAGGGCAAGTGCTCGATCGGCGGGTCCTATGTGCCCGACAGCATCGAGGGCTATTACCTGACGCCGTGGGATCTGGGCTATGGCCTGTTCGTCAAGTTCGACCACGACTTCATCGGCCGCGAGGCGCTGGAAAAGATCGCCGCCGGTCCGCACCGCGTGAAGGTGACGCTGGCGCTCGACAATGAGGACGTGATGCGCGTCCAGTCCTCGGCGCTGAGCAAGGGCGACCGTGCCAAGTTCATGGAATACCCCAGCGCCGTCTATGCCATGCACCCCTATGACCAGGTGCTGATCGACGGCAAGATGGTCGGCCTGTCGACCTGGATCGGCTATTCCTCGAACGAGGGCAAGTTCCTGACGCTGGCCATGGTCGAGGCCGATGCGGCCAAGCCCGGCACGCAGGTCTCGCTGCTGTGGGGCGAACCGAACGGCGGCACCACCAAGCCCACCGTCGAGCGCCACGTCCAGACCGAGATCAAGGCGATCGTCTCGCCCGTGCCTTACTCGGAAGTGGCCCGCGACGGCTATGCCGACAGCTGGCGCAACCGCAAGGCCTAAGCCCGTCCTGTAAGAGGCGCCAAAACGGAAAGGGCCTGCCGGGGATGTCCCGGCAGGCCCTTTCCTGTTGCGGCGGCAAATGCCTGTTGCAGTGCAGGCAAGGCTGTGTGCCGGCCCGGCGCCTTAGCGATGGCGCCCGCCGCCGCCCCTGCCCCCGCCACCCGGGAAGTGCGGCATATGCACGCCCTGCGGTGGCGTCATCGACCCGCGCAGGGGCTGATAGTGGTGCTCGCCGCCGGGCGCGTCGTGGCGGAAATGGCCGCCATCGCCGCGGATATAGGCGCGATCGCCACCGCCACGGCGGTAGTAGAAGTAATTGTCGCTGCCCCAATAGCCGTCATAGATCGGCCCGTAATAGCCATCGTACCAGCCATCATAGGCATAGGGGCCCGGCCCATAGGCCACGCCGCCGCCATAGGCATAGTCGTCGGCGCAACCGGCCAGCGGCACGGTGCACAAGGCCAGCAGGCCAAGGGCAATCCCGCTTTTCACGGGGGCGAATTTGAAGGGGCTATGTTTCACGGGCGGCCTCCCACGGCTGACTGGGCTGCATTGCGCCCGGCGCTGCGGATCGGTGCCGGGGCGGACAGGGTGTGACTGGCTGGGCACCCTGTCCATGAGGAATAATACGCGGAAAGGGCATCTGTTCCTTAACGCAGGTCAACAACCGTTGCCGGCAGCGGCGTTGCCCCGGGCTGATGCGCCCAGTCGCGCAGGTTCAGCACCCCGCCATCGGCGCGCAATGCGTCGGTCGCGGCCAGGTCCACCTCGGCCACCACCCATTGCGCCGCGTCCATCTGCCCCAGCGCCACCACGCCATCATCTGGCATCCCCCGGTCGGGCGGGGCGAAAATGCCCGCCGCGCCCCGGTTCACATCGACCGCGGGCGACCACGGCGCCTCGCCAACGGTTGGCGATTGCACAACAAAGCACTGCCCCTCGACCGCGCGGGCCTGCGCGCAGTGCCGCACGCGCCAATAGCCGGCCAGCGTATCTGTGCACGAGGGCACCAGCAGCAATTGCGCGCCGGCCTGCACCTGCGCCCGCGCGATGAGCGGAAATTCGCTGTCATAGCAAATGGCGATACCGATGCGCCCGATGGCCGTGTCGAACACCCGCACCGGAGCGCCGGCCGAGACATGCCACTGCTCGTTCTCGAAGCGGGTCATGACCATCTTGTCCTGATGGCCCACCTTGCCATGCGGCGTGAACAGCCGCGCCCGGTTCACAAAGCGCCCGTCGGGCAGGCGCACCGGCAGGCTGGCGGCCAGAATGTGCAGGCCATGCCGCACCGCCAGCCCCCGGTGCAGCGCGTCGACACGCGGCCCCAGTTCGGCCACGCTGGCCAGCGATCCGGCCAGATCGCCCATCGTCTCGGGGTGCAGCGCGGCCAGTT
>DATMUT010000478.1:0-2722 GCA_035563755.1 Novosphingobium sp. | reverse complement strand
CCGGGCATTCGCGCGGCCTTCCAGGGGGACGATCCGCAGGTGCAACTGTCCGATTTCGATACCAGTACCAATCTTGTCGAGCTGTTTCTGGCCCGCGCCGACAGGCTGGCCGACAAGCCGTTTCTGTGGGCCAAACGCGATGGGCGCTGGCAGCCCCAAAGCTGGGCGCAGGTGGCGCAGCAGGTGTGCCGCCTTTCCGCCGCGCTGGTGCGCATGGGCTTCGTGCCGGGCGAGCGCATCATGCTGGTGTCGGAAAACCGGCCCGAATGGCTGATCGCCGACATGGCGATCATGGCCGCCGGCTGCATCACCGTGCCGGCCTACACCACCAATACCGAGCGCGACCACCTGCATGTGCTCGACAATTCGGGCGCGCGCGGCGTTATCGTGTCGAGCGCGAAGCTGGCCAAACCCTTGCTGCCGGCCATGCTGCGCGCGGGGCAGGCGGCCCATGTCATCGCCATGGAGCCGCTGGGCGTCACGCAGGCGGGCATGCTCGAATATCACGAGTGGGACACGCTGCTGGCGGCCGAGGAGGCGCAGGCCGCCCGTGCCGGGGTCGAGGCGCGCATCTGCGGCATCACGCGGGCCGACACGGCCTGCCTGATCTATACCAGCGGCACCGGCGGCGCCCCGCGCGGGGTGATGCAGCATCACGGCGCCATCCTGCACAATGTGGCCGGCGCGGCCCATGTGCTGGTCGAGGATTTCGGCTGGGGCGAGGAGGTGTTCCTCTCGTTCCTGCCGCTCAGCCACGCCTATGAGCATACCGCCGGGCAGTTCCTGCCGATCGGCATGGGCGCGCAGATCTATTACGCCGAGAGCCTCGACAAGCTGGCCGCCAATATCGAGGAGGTGGCCCCCAGCATCATGATCGTCGTGCCGCGCCTGTTCGAGGTGCTGCGCGCGCGGATCATCAAGCAGATCGAGAAGCAGGGCGCGCTGGCACAATGGCTGATGGAAAAGGCGATCCATCTGGCCTCCCGGCGCGCGCGCGGCGAAAAGCACCTGCTCGATGGCGCGCTCGACCTGCTGCTGGAACGCACGCTGCGGCCCAAGGTGCGCGCCCGCTTTGGCGGCAAGGTCAAGGCGCTGGTCTCGGGCGGGGCGCCGCTCAATCCCGACATCGGCGTGTTCTTCGACGCGATGGGGCTGACCTTGCTGCAGGGCTATGGCCAGACCGAATGCGGCCCCGTGGCCAGCGTCAACCGGCCCAGCGCGGGCATTCGCATGGACACGGTGGGCCCGCCGCTGCACGCCACGCGCATCCGTATCGCGCCTGATGGCGAGATTCTGATCGCGGGCGAACTGGTGATGAAGGGCTACTGGCGGGCCGAGGCGGAAACCGCGCGGGTGCTGCAGGGCGGGTGGCTGCATACGGGCGATATCGGCCATATTGACGCTGCCGGGCGCATCGTCATCACCGACCGCAAGAAGGACATGATCGTCAACGACAAGGGCGACAATATCTCGCCGCAGAAGGTCGAGGGGATGCTGACCCTGCAGAGCGAGATCGCCCAGGCGATGGTGGCGGGCGACCGCCGGCCCTATGTGGTGGGACTGATCGTGCCCGACGCGGAATGGGCGCTGGAATGGGCGAGGGGGCAGGGCGTGCCCTTCGACATGAAGGCATTGCAGGATTTGCCCGCCTTCCGCGCCACCCTGCGCGAGGCAATCGACCGGGTGAACGCCGACCTGTCGGTGATCGAGAAGGTGCGCCAGTTCACCTTTGCCGACGAACCGTTTGGCATAGAGAACGAGGAAATGACCCCCAGCCTGAAAATCCGCCGCCACAAGCTGCGCGAGCGCTATGGGGCAAGGATGGACGGCCTGTACAAGGGCTAAAGCGCCGCGAAACGTTACGGGAGCGCGAGGGGCCAGCCCCTCGCATCCTCCTGCTTACGCCGCTTCCTTCTCCACCCACTCGGGGTAGAAGGCCGGCTCGCGGGTCGACCAGCCCGGAGCGGTGGCGGCCGCCTCGCTGATCGATTGCAGCAGCTTCTTGCGCCGTTCGGGGCGGATCTGGGGCAGGGCGGCCGCAGCGCAGAAGGCCGCCGGCAGCCAGGGCCGCACGCCCGCGCCCAGCAGGCGCTCGTACAGGAAGCGGTAGGCCGCAAAGCCGGTCAGCTTTTCCTGCGCCAGATCGAAAGCGGTCAGGCGGATCAGCCGGCCCATCAGGTCGAGCGTGTCAAAGCCCTCCTCGCTGGGCATCGCCCCGCGCAGGCCCTTCAGGTCCTTGTAGGCAATGTACTGGTTGCGGATGCTGGCCGTTTCGTCGCCATCGCGCGCCCACAGCTTGAAGGCGTCCTGGCGGCCCAGCCCCACATCGAGGCTACGCTTGATGTAGCGCTGCTCGCAGGGGGTGAAGCTGGCGAATTCCCGCAGCTCGGAGATTGCCAGAGAAGCCATGCCCGTGTTCGACATCGATTGCATCCTTGCCTGTTCGTGGCCCTTGGGCCTTGAATGCAGAATGCGACCGATGGGGTTATAAACGGGTTAACCATCGAAAAGGCGTTTGCGGATCAATGCGCGGTTTTTCGACAGTTTGGCCTTAACCTTTTGGCCAAAGGACAGCGGGCAGGGCGCTTTGGCCGGGGCACAATGCCCCGCCAGCCAGCCCCGCCCGGCCAAAAATCAGATCATGCCGGCCAGCGGGCTGCTGGGATCGGCATATTTGCGCGTGCCCATGCGGCCCGACAGATAGGCATGACGGCCCGACTCG
>DATMUT010000477.1:0-13041 GCA_035563755.1 Novosphingobium sp. | reverse complement strand
GCTCCCAGCTTTCCACCTCCATCGTCTCGCCATACACCTTGCCGCACCAGCCCGCGTAATAGCGGAAAATGCCCGCCGCCCCGCCAATCATGGCCTGCGCCGATTGCCGCGCCATGCCATTGTCGCGCGTTTCCAGCTCGGCCAGCAGCGCGCCCTGCGCCTCGATCCCGTCGGCAATGCGGTTGAGCAATTGCGCGCGGGCGGGCGGGGCCATGCGCGGCCATGGCCCGTGGTCGAAGGCATGGCGGGCGGCGGCCACGGCCCGGTCGATGTCGGCGGCGCTGGCGGCGGCCACCGCGGCGATGACCTCGCCGCTGGCCGGGTCGCGCACCTCGATCGTTTCGGCCGAGGCGGGGGGCGCCCATGCCCCGCCAATAAACAGCCCCCTGGCCGCGATGGCGCCCAGGAAGGCGGCGGTCTGGTCGGACGGGGCAGAGGCGGGCGGGGCAGTGGGCGAGGCCAGCGCGGTGGTCATGCAAATTTCCTCAGGCAGCAATGGCATGAGGGTAAGGGGCCCGGTCGCGCCGCGCCATAGCCAGTGCGCGCCCGTTCGCCTGTCGCTTTTCACTAGCCTATAGACGGGCCCTATTATCGGCGCGCGCCCCGCAGCCACCATGATGGCCCTGCAACCCTAAACCAGCAGGCCCGCACATGACCGCACCCGATACACACCAGCCCCTTCACGCGATGACGCTGGCGCTGGCCAACAGCATCATTGCCGCAACGCTCGAGGCAGCAGCGGCGGCCGGATCGAAGCCGCTGACGGTGGCGGTGCTGGATGCGGGCGGCGTGCCGGCGGCGCTGGCCCGGCAGGATGGCTGCGGCAACGCCCGCCCGCGCCTGTCGATCGCCAAGGCCGAGGCGTGTCTGGCGCTGCACATGCCTACCCGCACCCTGGCCGCGTTCAACGCCGCGCAGCCGGCCGCCCATGCGCTGCTGCGCGAGATCATCGACAACAGCCTGGTGCCGCTGGCCGGCGGCGTGCTGATCCGCGACGGGCAGGGCCGGGTGATCGGCGCGGCGGGCGTGTCGGGCGGCGATCTGGCGCAGGAAGAGGACATGCTGATTGCCGCCATTGCCGGCTGCGGCTGCGCCCCCGATCCGGCAACGCTAAACGCGCAGGCCCAGCCATGAACGCGCCGCTGATGAACGCGCCCCACACGCCCGCCCCCCACACACGCCAGCCCGACGCGCTGGCGTGGCGCGCGCGGCTGGGGGTGATCGGCCCTGCCACCAACACCATTGTCGAGCCCGATTTTGCCGCCATGTGCCCGCCCGGCGTGACCAACCACCACAGCCGCATCCCGGTCGAGAACGCCTCGGGGCTGACCGATGCCGATTTCATCGCCGCGACCGACCTGATTGGCGCCAATACGCTGAGCGCGGTGCGCGGGGTCATGCCGGCCGCGCCCGATCATCTGGTCATGGGCATGTCGGCGGTGACGTTTTATGGCGGGCTGGCGGGCGCGGCGGCCTTCGAGCAGCGGGTGCGCGACGCCTGCGGCCTGTCGATCTCGGTGGGGTCGAGCGCGATTGCCGCGGCGCTGCGGGCCTATGGCGGCATTGCGCGGGTGGCGTTTCTCTCGCCCTATTTTCCCAGCGCCAATGCCGCGGTCAAACGCTATCTGGCCGAGGCCGGTTTCGAGACGGTGCGCGATGTGGCGCTGCAATGCGACAGCTGGCGCGGCATTGCCCAAGTTCCGCCCTCGCGGCTGGTGCCGGTGCTGCGCGCGCTCGATGGCGATGATGTGGATGCCATCTGCCAGATCGGCACCAACCTGTCGATGGTGCGCCTGGCCGCCGAGGCCGAGCGCTGGCTGGGCAAGCCGGTGATCGCCATCAACACCGCCACCTATTGGCACGCCCTGCGCGCCATTGGCATTACCGACCGGATCAGTGGATTTGGCCGGCTTCTCGAGGAGTTCTAGGCCGGGGGATGTGGGCGGCGGCGGCGGCGGTTTCCTCGGCGCACAGGCGGATGAAGTTGCGCATGCCCACGGTCCGCTCGGCCAGGTTGGAATAGAGGATGGCGATGCTGGCCTGCGTGTGCAGAAAGCTCTGGTCGATGCGCACCATCTGGCCCGAGGCCACATCCTCGGCGATGGTTTGCGCCGGCAGCAGGCACAGGAACGGGTGCGTATAGGCCAGCGAGAGCACCTGGTTGATGTCGTTGGTGCGCACGCGGATGTCGGGCGCCAGATCCTGCGTGGCAAAGGTCTCGTTGAGCAGCTGCTCGCTCGAGCCGATGTTGGTGACCGCCCAGGGAAAGGCGGCCATGTCGCGCAGGCTCACGTCCTGGCGGTTGACCAGCGGGTGGTCGGCGCGGGCATAGACATGGCTGTGGGCGGTGCCCAGCTGGCGGCAGGCCATGTCGGGCGGGCAGACGAAATCGTCGGGCAGCAGGGTGAGCGCCAGATCCCATTCGGCCGCCTGCAACCGCTGGATCACCTGCTCGCTTTTCGAGGTGAAGGAGGCGATGTCGATCTCGACACTGGGGTTTTCGACCACGAATTGCGAGATGATGCGCGGCGCGAACTTGAGCGAGAAGACCGACATGACCCCCACCGACACCCGCGTGCGCCCCCCGCTGCGCAGCGCCGACACCTCGCCCAGCGCCTTTTCGGCCTCGCGGATGATGTTGGTGGCATAGCGTTCGAACACTTCGCCGATGGGGGTGGCGCGCACGCCCCCGCCCCCGCGCAGCAGCAGCCGCGCGCCCACCGATGTCTCGAGCGCCTTGATGCTGTGCGAGAGCGAGGGCTGCGTGACATTGAGCGCGACGGCCGCCCGGTTGATGCTGCCGTGCTTGAGGACGCACAGAAAATAGCGAAGCTGACGAAATTCCATAAGGTCGCTCCCCGGCGCCTGCGGCGGTGTCGTAATGCGTCCGCCTTGTGCCTGACAGTGTCGGTTTGGGGCCTGCCCGCTTGTTCGCAAGGCGAAAATCCGCCTCTTTTCGACTGATGGATGATAGCGGCGGGCCTATACTACATTCGGCGTATGGCGGCGCGGTATGGGCGGGCTGGCGGGGCCAAATCATGGCTTTGACCATAGGCTATAGATGCAGGCGGCATGCTTGCGCAGGGCTGCGGCTCATAAGGTGACGCCAGTATCCGCATCGTCATTTGGGCGTCATTTCGGCGGCATTTGGGCAGGGCCTGGGGCACATGGCATTTCATATTCTGATTATTGGTGGCGGTATTGGCGGGCTTTCGGCGGCCATTGCGCTGCGGCGGGCGGGCGTTTCGGTGGCGGTGTATGAACGCGCAGCCCAATTTGGCGAGGCCGGCGCCGGGGTGACGATGACCCCGCCGGGCCTGCGCGCGATGGACGCGCTGGGGCTGGGCGAGGAGGTGATCGCGCTGAGCGACAATGTCGCGCGCACGGCCTTCTATCAGTGGGACACGGGCGAGTTCATCAAGACCAGCGAGCCGGCGCCGGGCGCGACGATCATGGACCAGGTGCGGGTGCTGCACCGCACCGACCTGCACAAGTTGCTGCTGGAACGCGCGGTGGCCGCAGGCGCGCAGGTGCACACCGGCCACGCGCTGGCCGACTTCGCGCAGGACGCGCAAGGGGTGAGCGCCCGCTTTGCCAACGGCCAGACCGCGCGCGGCGACGCGCTGATTGGCGCTGACGGGCTGCGCTCGCTGGTGCGCGGGGCCTTGCTTGGCCTCGAGGCGCCGCGGCGCACCGGCATCGTGGCATTTCGCGCGCTGCTGCCCCGCGTGCTGGTGGCCGACCTCATGGAGGATTACGAGTCCAAGGTCGACGTTGGCGCCAATGCCAATTTCGTGCGCTATACCGTGCGCCACGGGCAGGTGCTCAACTGCGTGGGCCTGGCGCGGTCGGACATGGGCGGCGAGGAGAACTGGTCGACGCCGGCCACGCGCGCCGAGTTCAAGGCCCATTTTGCCGGGTGGAACGCGCATGTCTATGCCCTGATCGACCGTATTCCCGAACATATGCTGTTCAAATGGCCCCTGTTCGACCGCGACCCCATTGCCGAGTGGCGCGTGGGGCGGGTGGCGCTGCTGGGCGATGCGGCGCACCCCATGCTGCCGTTTCTGGGCATTGGCGCGACCATGGCGCAAGAGGACGCGGTGGTGCTGGGGGCCAGCATGGCCGGCGCGCCCTCGGTCGAGCAAGGGCTGGCGGCCTATGTGGCAGCGCGCCAGCCCCGCGCTGCCGAAGTCACCCACGCCTCGCGCGCGCAGGGCGAGTGGATCATGGGCAAAGGCGTGGCCGACGCGTTCCGCCAGGAGCTGAAGCGCAACCCGGTGATGGACTACGACGTGCGCCGCTAGGCGCCGCTTGTGCCCCCTGCTGCAAGGACAACACCCGTGTCGCCAGACCTGACCCAAGCCAACCTGCCGCCTGCCACTTTGGCCGCCCGCCTGGCCGAAATCGTCGGCCCCGACCATGTGCTCGACAGCGACGAGGACCGGCTGTTCTATGCGCAGGACATCTTCTCGGCCGGGCAGGAGCGCCCGCAATGCATCGTGCGCCCGGTCAGCGTTGACGAGTTGCAGCGCTGCGTGGCGCTGTGCAACGCGCTGGCCCTGCCCATCATCCCGCGCGGGGCGGGCATGTCCTATACCTCGGGCTATCTGACCGACCGGGCGGGCAGCGTGACCTTCGACCTCACGCGCATGAACCGCATCCTGCAGGTCAACCCGCAGGACATGACCGTTACGGTCGAGGCCGGCTGCACCTGGCGCGCCCTGCGCGAGGCGCTGGCCCCGCATGGCCTGCGCACGCCCTATTGGGGGCCGGTGTCGGGCGGCAAGGCAACGGTGGGCGGCGTTGTCAGCCAGAACTCGACCTTTTGGGGCGCGATCCGGGGCGGGGCGGTGGCGTCGCATGTGCTGGGCCTCGATGTAGTGCTGGCCGATGGCACGCTGCTCTCGACCGGCGCGCGCGGCGGGCGCGACCCCGACAATGCCTTTTTCCGCCACTATGGCCCCGAACTGACCGGCCTGTTCACCGGCGACTGCGGGGCGCTGGGCATAAAGGCGCGCATCACCCTGCCGCTCGAGGATGTGCCCGCCTGCCAGCAGGCCATATCGCTGGGCTTTGACGACCCCTTTGCCATGCTGGCCGCGGTGAGCGAAATGACGCGCCGCCAGCTGGTTACCGAGGTCGCCTTTTTCGACCAGGTGCACCAGCAGGCCCGCGTCTCGGGCGCGCGCATGAGCCTGCGGCAGATGCTGGCCTCGTTCATGGCGGTAGCCCGCAGCGAGGGGCCGGTTGCCGCGCTGGCCATGGCCGCGCATGGCAAGAACTTTCTGGCCGATCTGGCCTGCAGCCTGCACCTCATTACCGAGGGCAAGACGCGCCACGAACTGGCCCGCTGCCTCTCGGGCATCAAGGCGATTGCCGCGCGCAACAACGGCCAGCTGGTGCCCGCCACCATCGGCCAGGTGCTCGCCGCCGACCCTTTCCCCCCGCCCGACATGAGCCTGACGGCGGCGCGCTTTTTGCCGGTGCACGCCATTGTGCCGCATTCGCTGGCGCCGGTGGTCTATCGCGAGGCGCTGGCGCTGTTTGCCGCCAATGCGCAGGCCTGCCGCGATCTGGGCGTGGCGCAGGGCATGTTTGGCGGCGCGGCGGGGCAGGGCACCATCCTGATCGAAACCACATGGCACTGGAAGGGCGCCTTCCTCGAGGCGCACCCGCGCCTGTTCGAGAAGGACCACGCCAGCTTTGCCGCCGGCCTGCCGCCCGCGCCCGAAGCGGCCGCCCTGGTCGACCGCATGGCCGACGAGATGATCGAGATGTTTGCCGCCCACGGGGCCGCGCATTACCAGATCGGCCGGCGCTATCCGTTCAACCGCTATCGGGGCGCCGCCAACTGGGGCTGGCTGCAACAGATCAAGGCCATGGCCGACCCCAAGGGGGTGATGAACCCCGGCGCGCTGGGCTTTTGACGCGTGCGGCCTCTTTTCAGCAAAGGAACAGCATGATGGCGCCAGCCCTCACCGTGCCAACCACCGAGCGCAACCTGACCGGCGCGCGCATTGCGGTGTTCACCATCGTGACGCCCGACCTTGCCGCCAGCATCGATTTCTACACCCGCTTCATGAATTACGCGCTGGCCGAGCGCGGCGTGTTGCCCCCCGGCACCATCGTCGAGGAGGCCGACCTGTCGGGCAGGGCCTATGCCATCTTGCGGCACGATGGGGCGGTGCAGGGCCAGCTGCGCTTTGTCGAGGCGGCGCAGGGCGCGCGGCCCAACCGCCCGCGCCCCGGATCGCACGCATGGGACCGCGGCTTTGGCGCCATCGAGTGCATGACCCGCGACATCGAGGAATCCTATCAACAGATGGTGCGCGCGGGCGTCGAGACGCTCTCGCCGCCGGCCTATTATTTCTACCGCGACATGCGGCGGCTCAATGGCAGCACGCTCTACCCCAAGTCGCTCGACACGCTCACCTATGTGCCCGTGGGGCCGGCGGGCGAGCTGATCTATATCTCGGTGGTCCTGCCCGACAATTTCGGCCTGCCTTTTCCGCATCTGCACTCGGCCTGCCACAATTGCTTTGTGGTCCACCCCAGCCGCGCGCCGGTGCTCGATTTCTATAACGCCGTTTTCGGCCTTTTGCCCATCGCCGAATATACCGGCACACTTTCGTGCCAGCGGGCGATCAACCGGCTGCTGGGCGAAAGCGAGGACAGCCTGTTGTGGGCCGGCGGCATGGGCGATGATTTTGGCATGGAGTTCATGGAGTGGACCCCCGCGCAGGGCCACGAGACGCAGTTCCTGCCCCAGTCGCTGGCGCGCACGGGCCATGCGATGGTGACCATTGCGGTGAACGATCTGGCCGCTGTTGCGCGCAGGATCGAGGCGGCGGGCCTTGCACCGCTGGCCGCGCGCCCGCTGCCCATGGTGGGCCAGGCGCTGCCGGCCGGCATCCTCCTGCGCGGCGCCTCGGGCGAGCTGGTCGAGGTGGTCGAGCGCTCGGTGCTGTGAGGGCCGCCGGGGCGCGGGATCGATAGATTATAGATCGGCGCGCCCTTCGCTCATGGCCCAAGGCAGCTAAGTCGAATGCAGCAAATGGGAGTACATCATGAACCGCAGGCCGCTTCGCCCGATTTCCGACGACGACATCCAGACCTATGAGCGCGACGGTGCGGTCTGCCTGCGACAGGTCTTCGACCGCGACTGGATCGACATGCTCGAACCCATCGCGCGCAAGCTGGTGGTCGAGAAGGCCGATTATGGCCTGCTGCCGCACCGCCCGACCAACTTCATGTCGCGCACCATCCCCCAGTTCCGCGAGCTGCTGTTCAATTCGCCGCTGGGCGAGGCCTGCGGGCTGACCATGGGCTCGGCCGAGGTGCGCTTCCTGTTCGACCAGATCTTTGCCAAGGCGCCCCGATCGGTCGATGCCACCGTGTGGCACAACGACCGCAGCGGTTGGCCCGTGACCGGCAAGATGATCCCCTCGTTCTGGATGCCGCTGACCCCCATCGTCAAGGCCAACAGCATCGAGGTGATTGCCGGCAGCCACCGCAGCGATGTGCTGTACTGGAACTCGACCGCCAATTCGCGCCAGATGGTCAAGCCCGAGGGCCGCGCCAACATTCCCGATGGCGAGGCGGTGCGCGGCAATCCGGCCTATACCTTCTTGAGCTGGGACATGGAGCCGGGCGACGCGCTGCTGATCCACCCCTGGGCGCTGCACTATTCTTGCGGCAACCCCACCGACGACTGGCGCCTGGCCGTCTCGGTGCGGCCCATGGGCGATGACATCCGCTGGGACCCGCGCCCGGAATGCGTCAACATGGCCGGCATCAGCTTTGACGAGATGATCCCGGGCGAGAAGCCCAACGGCGTCATGGTGCCGCTCATCTGGTCGCAGGACGGTCGCAAGGATGATGACAGCCGCTTTCAGCGCGGTTTTGCCACAAGCTGGGACGCACAGGCGCGCGCGCGGATCGACGCCGCGCTCAAGACGATCAAATATGACGAGTTCGCCCGCAACAACGGCGGCCTTTCGAGCGTGCCGGCCCTGACCACCGCGGGCGACTTTTGAAGGCCCCGCCTTTCAGCAAGGAGAATGGACATGGCAGAACGCATCGGCGCTCACGCGGCGCGCCCGGTACCGCTCCACGACGAGGCGGCGCGGCAGGAATTCGTGGTATCGCTGCGGCAATATTCGGGGCGCGTGCTGGGAGCGGGCAATTACCATGTATACAAGGCCCGCGTCGAGCCGGCCTTTACCCGCGCCAAGGGGCGGGGCCCGCAATCCGGCATGGAGCTGCGCGAGGCGATGACCGCCGACCCGTTCTATCAGTTCTGGAGCGCGATCCATCGCAACAGCCAGGAAATGATCTGGGACTCGGTGATCGACACGGTCGAGCGCACGCTGCCCGAAACGGTGGCCATGGCCGCCGCGCCCCAGCCGCTCGGCTCGCTGCGGCTTGACCCGGCGCTGCCCATCCCGCGCTACAATTCGGTTTACGACATCCACCTGCAACCGGGCGGATACCACACCGACCAGTGCGAGAACGATATTGCCGCGGGCGCGATATATGACCTGGGCGTGCCGATCTACAGCCTGCAGCGCATGAACAGCAACACCAACGCCAATGGCGTGACCATGGTGCATTACTTCCAGACGCGTTACCCGCAGCTGCGCCCTTTGCGCATTCTCGATCTGGGTTGCACCACGGGCAACACCACGCTGCCCTTTGCCGATGCCTATCCCGATGCCGAGATCTATGGCGTTGACCTGGGCGCGCCGTGCCTGCGCTATGCCCATGCCCGCGCCAATGCGCTGGGCAAAAGCGTGCACTGGAGCCAGCAGAACGCCGAGGCGCTCGACTTTCCCGACGATCATTTCGACATCGTCGTCTCGACGCTGCTGTTCCACGAAACCTCGCGCACGGCCACGCTCAACATCTTCAGCGAGATTGCCCGCGTGCTCAGGCCCGGCGGGGTGACCGCCCATTTCGACGGCTTCCACGCGCGCAGCAGCGAGCCGATCATCGAGTTCCTCGGCCTGTGGGAGGTCGACAACAACAACGAGAAGTTCCTGCTCACGCTCAAGAAGATGGATGTGGTGGGCATCAACGCGCAAAACGGCCTGGCCAACGTGCGGTTCGACCAGACCCCCTATCTGACGGGCCTTCCGCAGGTCAGCGCAAAGGGCAAGGGCTATATGGCCGGCGGCGGCTTTGGCGACATTGACGTGCTGGTGGGCGAAAAGGCGCTGTGACGCCATTGAAGGTGACAAACCGACATGACCGAGACAACTGAAACGGTGCGCCTGCAACGCGTGCCAAAGGGGCCGAAACCGCAGTATTTCGCCGATCCTGCCACCGACAAATTGCTGACGATGGTGCTCGAGCTGATTGGCGAACTGTCGGTTGCGCGCGACCGGATCGACACGCTCGAGCGGCTGATCGAGCAGGCGGGCCTGTTCACCATGGCCGATGTCGACACCTATCTGCCCGACGAGGCGGTGAACACGCAAAGGGCCGAGCGCCGCGCCCGAATGCTGAGCCGCGTGTTCCGCGCCAGCGAGAAGGAGCTGGACACCATCATGGACAAGGTGGCCGAGCAGGAAATCGAAACCGCGCTGGACTAGCGCCAGCAGCGAAGACCACAGCCGGCAGGCCCCTCACCTGCCGGCTGTGGCATGTCTGGCGTTGGCCCAGCCCGGTTCAGCCCGGTTGGGCCAGCACCTCGCGCCCGGCGCGCGAACGCATCAGCGGCTGGATGCGCTGGCCAAAGGCGTCGATCATCGTCTCGTAATCGTCAAAGCACAGCATGATGCCCTTGGTGCCGGGCACATCGGCCGCCTCGTCAAGCAGGCGGGCAACGGTGGCGTAAGAGCCGATGAGCGTGCCCATATTGGTGTTGATCGCCCCCTCGGGCAGCACGATCGTGCGCGCGGTCGAGGCGGTGTCGGCGCTTTCGTCCTTGCCGGCCTGATAGCCCATCCAGGCCAGCGCCTCGGTGTCGGCGCCGGCTTGATAGGCGGCCCATTTGGCCTGCGCTTTCTCGTCGCTTTCGTCGGCAATGATCATGAACAGCACGTAGGAGCCGACATCGCGCCCTGTCTGGCCGGCGGCCTCGACCAGGCGCGCGATGGCGGCGGCATGGGCGGTGGGCTGGTTGATGCCGGTGGCCATGCAAAAGTTGTAGTCGGCATGGCGCGCGGCAAAACCCACGCCCGGCCCGCTTTGCCCGGCCGCCACAATCGGCACGCGGGCTGCCGGGCGCGGGCTCAGGCGGCAGTCCTCCATCTGGAAATAGCGGCCCTTGAAGTCGCTATGCCCCGTTTCCCACAGGTCGCGCATCACCTGCACATATTCGGCCGAATAGGTGTAGCGGTCCTGATAATGCGCCTGGCCGGGCCACAGGCCCATCTGCGAATATTCCGCCTCGGCCCAGCCCGACACGATGTTGATGCCAAAACGCCCCGGCGCGATCGAATCGATGGTCGAGGCCATGCGCGCCACCATGGCAGGGGGCAGCACCAGCACCGGCGTCGAGGCAAACAGGCGGATGCGCTGCGTGACCGCGGCCAGCCCGGCCATGAGCGTGAAGGACTCCAGATTGTGATCCCAGAACTGCGTGGCCCCGCCAAACCCGCGCAGCTTGATCATCGAGAGCGCGAAATCGAGCCCGTAGCTTTCGGCCTTTTGCACGACCATGCGGTTGAGTTCGAAACTGGGGCGATATTGCGGCGCGGCCTGCGATATCAGCCAACCGTTATTGCCAATGGGGATGAATACGCCAAGGTCCATAAAGCAGAAGGTCCCTCGTAGATCAGACGTGGATCGGGTGAGGGCAGTCTGACCAGGACGGGGCGGGGCGATACGCTGGTTGTGCCTCTAGCCTATCGATGGCGCGACAGTTTCGCAGGTCGATCAACCGGCGCGATGCAAAAGACACTTACCTCATAGACAGGCTAGCCTGTCGGGCGGGCAACAGGGTGTGTAGCTTTCGTTTCATGGCCATCGACCAGTATTGCGCAGACATGACCGCCGCCCGAATGACGGCGCATGCCCCGCCCCGCTCCGAGGTCGCGCGGCATCTGCCGTTGCTGCTGGCCGGGGCCATCAGCGTGGGGCTGGGGCTTGCGGGCATGACGGTGCTGCTGCTGGGCGTGTTCGCAGGGCCGGTCACGCGCGATCTGGGCTGGCCGCTGGCGCTGTTCCAGATGGCCGGGCCGCTCATCCTGCCGCCCATGATCGTGTTTGGCCCCTTCATCGGCTCGCTGGCCGACCGCTATGGCTCGCACCGGGTGGCGGTGCCCAGCCTTGTGCTGTTTGGTCTGGCGCTGGGCAGCCTGGGGCTGGTGACATCGGCGGGGTGGACATGGGTGGCGGGCTGGCTGGCGGTGGGGCTGACGGGCTGCGGCACCTGCGGGCTGGCCTGGGCGCCGGCCATTACCGCGCGTTTCGAACAGCAGCGCGGGCTGGCGCTGGCGATCATGCTCAGCGGGTCGTCGGTGGTGGCCATTGCCGGGCCGTCGCTGGCGCGCTGGCTGATCGATGCCTTTGGCTGGCGCATGGCCTATGCGGCGCTTGGCGCCATACCTGTTTTCGTGGCCGCGCCGCTGGTCGCGCTGCTGACCAAAGGGCAGGCCGCCCCGCGCAAACCCGCGCCCGAGCACACCGACACGACCGACACAACCGGCGCCACCCTGCCCGAGGCGCTGCGCGATGGGCGGTTCTGGCTGGTGGCTGGCGCGCTGGCGCTGGTGTTGCTGGCGGCGGGGGGGCTGGTGGCCAATCTGGTGCCCATTCTGGTGGGGCGCGGCCATGCGCCTGCCGCCGCGGCCGGCATGGCGGGCATTATTGGCGTGGCGCTTATTCTGGGCAATCTGGCCACCGGCTTTCTGGTCGACCGGTTTGCGCCGCAAATCGTTTCGGCTGCTGTCATGGCGCTGCCCGCGCTCAGCATGCCGCTGCTGCTGGCAGGGCCGGGGCTGGCGGCCATGGCCGGCATCGCGCTGCTGGGCCTTGCCTCGGGCGCCGAGTTCAACCTGCTGGCCTATCTGTGCGGGCGGCTGTTTGGCAAAAGGCAGTTTGGCCGCATCTATGCCATCATGATCATCCTGCCCTCGCTGGCCTCTTCGCTGGGGGGGCCGCTGCTGGGCTTTGTGCACGATCGGAACGGCAGCTTCGAGCCGGCGCTGGGGCCGGTTACGCTGGCCATTCTGGCAGGGGCGGGGCTGTTGCTGTTCGTGCGCGTGCCCCCGCGGCGCTGACCTTATAGGCCGCGCCCGCGCGGCTCTGACCTTATAGGCCGCCCCCGCGCGGCTATAGGCAAGACCAATGCGCCGCCGGCCCGCTGGCGGGCTATCGCCATGTCATCTCATGCAAAAAGGCGCACAGCATGCTCCAATCGACCGCCGCCGTTCCTGTTCAGCCCTTTGCCGGCCATGCCCCCGGCGCGCAGACGCTGGCCTTTCTGGCCGCTCCGCATCGCCTGCTGATCGACGGGCAATGGGTGGATGGCACGCAGACCATCACCACCTGCGACCCGGCCACCGGCCTGCCGCTGGCCAGCGTGAGCGCGGGCGGCGCGGCCGAGATTGACGCAGCGGTGCGCGCGGCGCGGGCCGCTTTCGAGGGCGGCTGGGGCCGGTCGAGCGCGGCCGAGCGATCGCGCCTGCTGCTGCGCCTGGCCGAGCTGATGCGGCGCGATGCGCAGCTGCTGGGCGAGCTCGACATTCTGGACAACGGCATGCCCGCCTGGCTGGCCAGCCACACCGCGCTGGGCGGGGCCGAACTGTTTGAATATTACGCCGGTTGGCCGCTGCGCATCGAGGGCGTGACCACCCCGCCCCCCAACATGGGCGGGGCCGAGGCGCTGACCTATACGCTGCGCGAGCCGGTGGGCGTGATCGGCCAGATCATCCCGTGGAATGTGCCGCTCTCGATGGCCTGCATGAAGCTGGCCCCGGCGCTGGCGGCCGGCTGCACGGTGGTGCTCAAGCCTGCCGAGGAGACGCCGCTCAGCGCGCTGAAGCTGGGGCAGCTGATTGTCGAGGCGGGCTTTCCGGCAGGGGGGGTCAA
>DATMUT010000476.1:0-6775 GCA_035563755.1 Novosphingobium sp. | reverse complement strand
AGGCTGAAAGAGGGAAGCCGTGCCGCTGCCCTAGCCGCACTTGAAAGCGCCCAAGCGCCCGAACCGCCCATCGAGCGCCGATACCTGACCAATGATGCCACAGCTGAAAAGTTGGGAGAAATCTGCCGTGCCAATCCTTTCGGCCTGATGGTGCACCGCGATGAATTGCTGACCCTGTTTGCCGATCTGGACCAACCGGAAAAATCTACCGCACGCGGATTTTTCCTTACCGGCTGGAACGGGCAGGATAGCTATACCTTTGACCGCATCGGGCGGGGCACCGTGAACATTCCGGCGGTCAACCTATCGGTGTTGGGCACCACTCAGCCCACACGGCTAGCAAGATTCCTGCGCGAAAGCCTGAGTCGCCATGATGATGGCATGGTGCAGAGGCTCCAGCTTTTGGCTTGGCCCGACTTCGACACAGCCTTTGTCGAGGTGGACCGGCAGCCAAACAGCGTGGCGCGTGATGCGGCGTTCCAGTGCTTTGATGAGTTGGCGCGCCTGAACGTTAATGAGGTGGAGGCGCAGCGCAATCAATACGGCGGTCCCGACAGTGTGCCGTTCCTTCGCTTTGCCCCAGATGCGCAGGAAGTATTTTCCGACTGGCGCGCGGCGCTTGAGTGCAAAGTGCGGGGGCAGGACATTGGTCCTTCACTTGCATCTCACCTCGCGAAATACCGTGGGCTAATTCCTCGGCTGGCACTGATCCATCACCTTGCCAGCAATGGCTTGGGGGCAGTTTCGTTGAAGGCCACTTCGCAAGCGGTGCGCTGGGCCGACTACTTGGAAAGCCATGCCCGGCGCGCATATGGCAGCCAAGCTGTGGATGGCGCGGAAGCGGCGCGACTGATCTGGCGGCGCATTGCATTGGGTCAATTGGCACTCTCCTTCACCCTGCGCGAAATTCGCCGCAAGGAGTGGGCGGGCCTTTCCGAAAAGGCGAGGATCGAGACGGGTCTGGAACGTCTGGTTGATGCGGATTGGCTGCGGGCCGCGCCTCAGCCCAGCGGCGCGCAAGGAGGCAGACCGTCAACGATTTATCACGTCAACCCTAAGGCACTGCGCCAATTCGGCTCCACACGGCCCTGACAAAACCGACGAAACCCGGCTCTGTCAGTTTTGTCAGTGGCCGGGGAGCGTGATTTCACCATAAGGATGATTCAATGGCGAGGCCCACACGCGCCGCAAAGTCCAGTCGCAATGATAGCCCGCCGCCTCCTGACCGCTGCCGTTCGCCTACAGCCACAGGTTTTGGGGGCCAAATTGGGGGCCACTTGCAATTTGAGGTGTCTAAAAACCATGGAATATAGCGGTGTAACCGCTGTTTTGCGGTTCCCGCTACCCCCAAACCATTCATGTTCGCTACCTTTGTGGCTGCCGGGCAAATTTCGTTTTTTTCGCCCGGCGCCCGTGCCGCCAGCCTCCGCCGTCGCGGGCGCTAGCCAGAGGCGCCGCCTTGCCTTTCGTGCCGTGCCTAACGGACAATAAAGCTCATCGTTTCGGTGTTGGCGCTGCAGGCCACCCCGCGTTCCGGGCGGAAGCTGGGCTGATAGCGCGATGCTGCAATCGTTTCGTTGGCTGCCGTCGAGAAAATGAAGGGCGGGTAGGAGATGAGCTGGCGTATTTCGACCGTGCGGCCATTGGCCTGAATGTCGAACTCGCTGCGCGCCCAGCCTTCAAAACCCCAGGGCCGGGCCAGATCGGGATAGACGCCGCCTATCAGCGCCACGGCCGGCTTGGGGCCGATCAGCGCGCATTGGGCCTTGGTCAGGCCGGTCGCGTCAAACCACTTCTGGGCCTCGGCCAGATCGCCGGATTGAGAGGCCTGATTGGCCAGGCGCAACTGGGCGAACTGGCGAACGGGGTGATGCTCGGCCAGGCGCGTGTCGGCCGCAACGCGTTGCAGGATGGCCATCGACTGGTCGGCCGTGCTCGACCGGTAGCGGTCGGGCACCGAGAGCAGCAGGGCTGTGTCCTGCGCCAGCGCATCGACCGCGATGGCCGGATCGGCGGCCAGAGCGGTCATCGCTGCCCTTATTTTGCGTTCTTTGGCGTCCAGGCCGTTCACAAAGCGGTTTTTGGCAAATTCCTGTTCTGCGCGCGCGCGTGTCAACAGGATGCGCGCGCTGTTGCGCACGTCCTGCGGCAGGCCGCCGGGGGCGGCGGCAAGCGCCAGCGCCCGGTCGATCGAGGCGAGGGCATCGGCTGTATTGCGCAGGTCGATGTTCGCCAGAGCCGTGCGTGCCGCCAGTTCGCCATTGGCATCGCCGCCCTTGGCAGTGTCCTGCGCAACGGCCAGCCACGCCTGCCAATTCTGCGTTTGGCCCCGAAGCGCGATGTAGGGCTGCAATTGGCGGCCCGCCCACGCGTTGAAGCGCTCTTCCAGAGGCGTTGTGGGCGAGGCGCCGCCGTAGCCTGTTGCATTGGTGCAATGCAGTTCGACACGGGTCGCCGCGCGATAGAAAAGCGGGATCTGCGCGACATCGTCGGGGCGCCACTGCCACTGGGCAACGGCGCGGGCAAAGGCGGCCGCCTTGGCATAAGAGCCGGTCGAGTAGATGGGCTGGGCAGCGCCCACCAGCCCCTCGGAGGTGATCGAGAACTCGACCACGGCGACATCCTGCGGTTCAAGCCCGGTGTCGGGGCCGCAGGCGGGCGGCTCCATCACTATGGGGCGTTTGAAGGGCGATTTCTCGATGCGGCCGGCGCCCGATTTGCCCATGAATTTGTAGGCCTCGGCCTGGTTGTGGCTGAGCATGGAGGCCTGCGCCAAATCCTGCCGCATGACCGCATCGCTCAGCGATACCGTATCGGTCAGCCCGCCCGACAGGTCGAGCGCCTCGCGAAGGGCGGTCATGGCCGGCTTGATCTGGCCCTGATTGAGCAGGATGCGGCCGCGCATGTTGTACCACTTGGCCAGGAGCGACTTGTCGGGCGGGGTGTGCGCCTGCGCCAGCTTCAGCCCCTCGTCGACCGCATCGAGCGCCGTGCGCCCGCCGTCGAAAGAGGTCAGCATGGCCACCCGCATGAGCGCAGCCGAGCGATTGTCGCCCTGCAGCAAGGCCAGCGCGGCCTGGTAATGGGCCAGCGCCCCGTCGTGGTCCCAGCGGTTTTCGGCCAGCGCGGCCAGCTTCATCTCGGCCGAGGCGATGTTGGGCGTAAAGTCGCCGCCGGCCTGTTTCAGCCTGGGCAGGCCCGAGAGGATGGCCAGTTCGCCTTCTTCGGGTTTGTCAGTTGAGATGAGGCACTCGCCCCGCTCGACATCGATGATCGCGGCCGGCAGGCTGCCTGGCTTGATCCCGCGGTCCTGTCCAAGGGTTTCGAACAGGGGCAATGCTTTGGCGCAGTCCTCCTCGGCCCATGCCTTGGTGGCCTGATCGAACAGTTCTTGCCGGGTGGGGGGCGTAGCGGCAGGAGGCTGGGCCATACCAGTTTGTGCCCATAACAGAGCAGCAGCCGAAGAACCGACCATGACCAGATAACGCAAGGGCTCTCTCCTGGTTTACATATTGTTTTGTCGAAAATAGTATAAACCAATGCGGCTTCTGTCCATCATATGTGCCGTCATTGCAGGCCTTGTGGGTGCCTACATTGCCCCCGGGCGCTGTTTCGCTCAGGGCGATCTCGCGCCAAGGCAGATCGTGCTGTTGGGCGCGCGCTGGTGCGCCCCGTGCATGCAGGAATATCGCGCCCTGCCCGCGCTGGTTGCGGCGGCCCGGCCCGACCGGCTGGTGCTGGCCTGGACCGACAGGCCCTTGCCGGTGCCGCCCCAGCTGCGCGGCGAGGTCGAGGTGCTGGCCCCGGCCGAGGCGCACGCGCTGGCGCTGCGCGCCTTGGGCGAGGGGTATGGCCTGCCTGCCGCGCTGGGCCTGCGTGGGGGGCAAGTGGTGTGCCGGCCCTGGCGCGGCCCGCTCTCTGCGCGCGAGATCGCGGAATTTCGGCGCGGCTGCCCTTAGCCGCCGGGCGCGTGATTGTGGTTGGGGCTGACGTTTTGCGGCGACGCCGCGCCTCGCAGCGCGCCTATCTGGTGCCTGCCGGCACGTGCAGCCGTACCGTGGGCTGCCCGCGCACCACAGCCGATTTGATGACGATATACGAGAAGTACTTCGACACGCCGATGTCGCTCTCGAGCAGGTTTTCCATCAGCTCCTGATATTGCGCGATGCCCTGCACCACGAATTTCAGCAGATAGTCAAAGCCGCCGCTGACCAGGTGGCATTCGACCAGCTCTTCGTACTGGGCGATCTTGTGCTCGAACTTCTGGAAATCGGCGCGGCGGTGATCGCCCAGCGTGACCGAGGTGAAGACGATCTGGCTGCTGCCGATCTTGGCCAGGTTGATGATCGCGCTGTAGCCCGAGATATACCCCGCCTGTTCGAGCCGCTTCACCCGCGCCAGACACGGGCTGGGCGACAGGCCCACCTTGTCGGCCAGCTGGGCGTTGGTGATGCGGCCCGAACGTTGCAGCTCGGCCAGAATGTTGATGTCGATCCGGTCGAGCTTGGGGGCGTTGATCATGAAGGGGCGGCCCTTTGGCTTTGTATCCGCGCGCTATTGGCTGCCGATCTCGTCCTGATGGGCCTTCACCATATCGGCCATCGAGGTGAAGCGGAAGTCGGTATGGGGCAGCGCTTCGGGGGTCATGGTGGCGCCGTATCCGTCCTGTGCGTGGCGACGGTGGATCCAGCAATTGGCAAGCCCGTGGCGGTTGGCCGGCACATGATCGTGAAACAGGCTCTCGGCGGTGTGCAGCACCTCGTGCGGCTCCAGGCCAAGGTCGGCCAGATGCGCCTTCATATAGTCGAAGTTCGCGTCGGCCGGCTTGTAGGCGCCCACGTCCTCGGCCGAATAGACAGCGTCGAACTCGACCTGCAGCCGCGCGTTGGAATGGCTGAAGGTGCGGTTGTCGACGTTCGAGAGGATGATGAGCTTGTAGTGCTGTTTGAGATACTGCAGCGCGGCCGCCGAATCCGCAAAGGCCGGCCAGTCGGCCACCGATTTGCCATAGGCCTCGCACTCGGCCACCGAGATGGACAGGCCCCACTGCTCGGCCAGGCGCTTGTACACGATGGGCAGGATGTCGCGGTACAGCTTGCCCGGCGTTTGGGCCTGCGCCTGCGATTCGTGGCGGGCGTGGGCCTGCAGGATCGCGTCGCGGCCAAGCGGCGGATCGAGGCGCGAGGTGAGCGGGGCCAGCGCCGCGATCATCCCCGCCTCCCAGTCGATCAGCGTTCCATAGCAGTCGAAGGACAGGGCCTTGAAATCAGTCAAGCGCACTGCGGATCTCCTTGATGGCCAGCACATCGTCGAGCGTTTTGGCAAAGCGTTCGATCAACAGGTCGACCTCGGCTTCGGTAATGCACAAAGGCGGGGCAAAGCCCACGATGCCATCGCCAAAGGCACGGAAAATCAGGCCATTGTCATAGCCGATGCGGGCCATGTGGCCCGGCAGGCCAAGGGCGGCGGGCGGGGTTTCGCGCCGCGCCTTGCTGGTCACCAGCTCGACGCCGGCTAGCAGCCCCAGCGAGCGCACGTCGCCCACCAGCGGATGGTCGCCAAGCGATGCCAGACGCTCGCCGAAATAGGCGCCCACCTTTTGCCCGTTGGCCAGCATGCCGCCCTGTTCATACAGCTCGAGCACCGCAAGCCCGACCGCCGCGCTGACCGGGTGGCCCGAATAGGTCTGGCCATGGCCAATGGCCACGCCCGGCGGCGTGTTGTCGGCCATGGCGCGATAGATGCGGTCCGACACGAACAGCGCCCCCATCGGCGCATAGCCGGCCGTCAGCCCCTTGGCGGTGGTCATCATGTCGGGCACGACGCCCTCGTGCTCGCAGGCGAACAGCGGGCCGGTGCGGCCAAAGCCGGTGATGACCTCGTCGACGATGAAGAGGATGTCCAGCTCGCGGCAGGCGGCCGACATGGCCGAGAGCCAGCCCTTGGGCGGCACGATCACCCCGCCCGAACCGATCACCGGCTCGGCAAAGAAGGCCGCGACGTTTTCAGCGCCCAGCTCGGCCACCTTGGCGCGCAGCGCGGCAACGCTGGCGGCAATCAGCGCGCCCTCGTCCAGCCCCGGATTGCGATAGGCATAGGGCGGGGCGATATGGTGCTGCATGGGCGTTGGCAGGTCGAAATGGGCGTGGAAGGCGGGCAGCGCCGTCAGCCCCGCGCCGGTGCTGCTCGACCCGTGATAGCCGCGTTCCTGCGCGATCATGTGCTTTTTGGCGGGGCGGCCGGTGATGTTGTAGTAATAGCGGATGAAGCGCACCGCCGTGTCGATGGCGTCCGACCCGCCCAGCCCGAAATAGACATGGTTAAGATCGCCCGGCGCGCGCTCGGCCAGTTTCTGGGCCAGCTGGATGGCTGGCTCGCTGGCAAAGTGGAAATAGCCCGTGGCATAGGGCAGGCGCTCCATCTGGGCGCGCGCGGCCTCGACCACGCTGTCCTGCCCATAGCCCACATTCACGCACCACAGGCCGGCAAAACCGTCGAGCAGCTCGTTGCCCTGGCTGTCGGTCAGCCAGATGCCCCGGCCCGAGGACAGCACCGTCGCGCCGCGTGCCTCGTGATCCCGCCACGAGGCTACCGGGTGTATCCAGTGCGCGCGATCCATCTCGATCAGCGAATTGACGATCATTCCAGCCTCCGTTCTGCGCCATGGACGATAGCGGCCTGTACAGGAGTCCGGTTTCTGATTGCAGGGGGGGAGAGGGTAAAATCTATCGTTTTTTGGGGGCCGCGCGGTGGATTCTGCCAGAGCGGTCAAACA
>DATMUT010000475.1:0-3463 GCA_035563755.1 Novosphingobium sp. | reverse complement strand
CCCCAGCACGCCCAGCAGGAACGAGGCCTGCGCGATGCTCATGTCGTAGGCGTTGCGCGCCACGTCATAGAGCTGGTAGCCGATGATGACGACCATGCCGCTGGTTGCCAGCACCGATGCGAAGCGGGCTGCCCAGAAGCGGCGATAGTCGGGGATGTGCAAGGGGGTTGAGGCGTTTTCCACCTCACGGCTTTGGCAGGGCGCGGCGCGCTTGCCAAGGACGGATGTCGTATCAGGGCTGATACAAAATTTTGAGCGTGGTTTTCGTGGGTTGGTCGGCCGGGCGCCGGGGCTGCGCCGCCTCAGCGCTCGGCGCGCAGGCGCGGGTTGGGCTGCATGGCCTGTATCATCACCGCGAAATCGTCGAGGCGAATGATCCGCTCGAACTGGAAGCCGGCCCGCTCGCCGGTGTTCCAGATCAGATGCGCCTCGATCCGGCCGACATTGGGCAGGCGCACGGTCACGCGCTCGCCGCGGCCCAGGTCAAGCGGGGTGTCGGCCATGAAGCCATGAGCCGAAATGTTCGAGATGATCAGCTCGATGTCGCCCATCCGGCGATGTTCGCCAGCCACCCGGAACGTGACCGGGTGGCGCGCGGAACGCCGCAATTCCGTTACCGAAAGTTGCGCGCCGTTTGCCATGACCGTGATTTCCTTTGTGCGACTCTGAACGAAAGGGCGAGGCGCGCAGCATTGACGGAAAATGGCGAAGAAACGGTAAACCCGGCAAGCAAGGGGTACGTGCTTGCCGGGTTTGCGGCAAATTTATGCCGGTCGCAGGATGCCGTGCTTCTTCTTGCCCGACGAAATGCGCACATCGCCAAGGTCGGCAGATATCCGATGGTTTTCGTCCGACACCGCCTCGCCGTTGACGCGCGCGCCCCCGCCCGACACCAGCCGCTTGGCCTCGCCGCGCGAGGCGGCAAAGCCAATGCCCACCAGCGCGTCGACAATGGTTAACCCTTCGGCCGGAATGTCCATCACCGGCAGGTCGGCGCCAAGGCCCGCGCCGGCAAAGGTGGCCGATGCGGTCTGCTCGGCGGCGGCGGCCGCTTCCTCGCCGCGCACCAGCCTGGTCACTTCGTTGGCCAGCACGATCTTGGCGGCGTTGATCTCGCTGCCCTCAAGCGCCTCGAGGCGGGCGATTTCGTCCAGCGGCAGGTCGGTGAACAGGCGCAGGAACTTGCCCACGTCACGGTCGTCGGTGTTGCGCCAGTACTGCCAGAAGTCATAGGCAGGCAGCGCTTCCTCGTTCAGCCACACAGCGCCGTTCAGCGTCTTGCCCATCTTGGCGCCGTCGGCAGTGGTGAGCAAAGGCGTCGTCACGCCGAACACTTCCTTGCCGTCCATGCGGCGCGTCAGCTCGATGCCGTTGACGATATTGCCCCACTGGTCCGAGCCGCCCATCTGCAAGCGGCAGCCGTAGCGGTTCGACAGCTCGCGGAAGTCGTAGGCCTGCAGGATCATGTAGTTGAATTCGAGGAACGAGAGCGACTGCTCGCGGTCGAGCCGCTGCTTGACCGAGTCAAACGCCAACATGCGGTTGACGCTGAAATGCTGGCCGATCTCGCGCAGGAAGGGGATGTATTCCAGCTTGTCGAGCCATTCGGCGTTATCGACCATGATCGCATCGCTGGGGCCATCGCCAAAGGTCAGGAAACGGTCGAAGATCTTGCGGATCGAGGCGACGTTCTGCGCGATGATGTCGGTGGTCATCAGCTTGCGCGCGTCGTCCTTGAAGCTGGGGTCGCCGATCTTGCCGGTGCCCCCGCCCATGACCACGATCGGCTTGTGCCCGGCCTGTTGCAGGCGGCGCAGCAGCATGATCTGGACCATCGACCCCACGTGCAGCGAAGGCGCCGTCGGGTCGAAGCCGATATAGCCCGGCACCACCTGCTGGCAGGCCAGCGCGTCGAGCGCGGCAGCGTCAGTCGTCTGGTGGATGTAGCCCCGCTCGTCGAGCAGGCGCAGGAGATCGGACTTGTACTCGGTCATGGCACTCTTCCATTGGTGGAAGGGGGCGACTAGCGCGAAAGGGCGCGGGTTGAAAAGCGCCAATTCGCGGGTGAATGGATGGAACCGGGGCTGGGCGGGCGTTTGGCTTGCCGCTATGCCCGAGGGGCAGGGGGCTGGCAGGCCCCGTTTGAAGGATGGTTCATGGCAAGTCTGGCGCTGATCTGTCACCCGCAAACGCCCGCGCTGGCGGTCACGGGCATTGTCCTGCGGTGGAGCGCGGTGGGCGGGCGGATCATCCTGCGCTGGCAGGTGGACGGGGCCGAGAAGCTGGTTGTGCCACCCTTTGCCGGCAAGGGGCGGGCCGACAACCTGTGGCAGCACACCTGCTTCGAGCTGTTCCTGAAGGGGCCGGGCGAGGCGTATCGCGAATTCAACTTCAGCCCCTCGGAACGCTGGGCCGCCTATGCCTTCGAGCGCTACCGCGAGGGAATGACGCAGGCCCCCCTGTCGGACACGCCGCAGATCGTTGCCGTGCGGGGCGATCATATCCTGACGCACACTGTCACCCTGCCGGGCGATGTGCTGGGCGACGGTGTGGCTGCCGGCATCAGCGCCGTTATCGAGGAGGCTGGCGGGCATAAAAGCTATTGGGCGCTGGCCCATGCGCCCGGCCAGCCCGATTTTCACAATGCCGCTTGCTTCACCCTGGCGATTGGGGCAGCGGAGGCGCCATGAGCGCCCAGAACCAACCCACGCCTGTCCTGTTCGGTATCGATCGCCTGCTGGCCGACCCTGCGTTGCGCGCGCCGCTGGCCGGGCGGCGGGTGGCGCTGGTGGCGCATCCCGCCTCGGTCACGTCCGATCTGGTGCATTCGCTCGACGCGCTGGCGGCCTGCGAGGGCATTAGGCTGACTTCGGCCTTTGGCCCGCAGCATGGTCTGAAGGGCGACAAGCAGGACAATATGGTCGAGACGGCCGACGAGATCGACCCTGTCCTGGACATTCCGGTGTTCAGCCTGTATGGCGAAGTGCGCAGGCCAACGCCCGCCATGATGGATACAGCCGACGTATTCCTGTTTGATCTTCAGGATCTTGGCTGCCGTATCTACACCTTTGTCACAACTTTGCTTTATCTGCTTCAGGCCGCAGATGGCACGGGCAAGGCGGTCTGGGTGCTCGACAGGCCGAACCCCGCCGGCCGCCCGGTCGAGGGGCTGACGCTGCTGGCCGGCCAAGAGAGCTTTGTGGGCGCAGGCCCCATGCCCATGCGCCACGGGCTGACGCTGGGCGAGATGGGGCGCTGGTTCATCCATCACTTCAATCTCGATGTCGATTACCGCGTGATCGAGATGCAGGGCTGGGAACCGGAAGGCCCTGGCTTTGGCTGGCCCGAGAGCCGGATCTGGATCAACCCCAGCCCCAATGCGGCCAGCCTCAACATGGGCCGCGCCTATGCCGGCACGGTCATGATCGAGGGCGCGACCCTGTCTGAAGGGCGCGGCACGACC
>DATMUT010000474.1:0-5176 GCA_035563755.1 Novosphingobium sp. | reverse complement strand
CGCCGCACCCGCGGCTGCCCCGGCGCCCGCCGGCCCTGTGTCGGGCGGCGATCTCTCGGCCAAGCGGATTGTGACCGTGAACCCGGTTTACCCGTTGGAATCGCGCCGCCAGCGCGAGATGGGCACTGTCGTTCTCAATCTGCTGCTGGGCACCGACGGGCGCGTGAGCGAGATCAGTGTTGCCACCAGCAGCGGCTTTGCCCGCCTTGACCGGGCTGCGCTCGATGCTGTGCGCAAGTGGCGCTGGGCTCCCACCACCCGCAATGGCGAGCCGGTGATGGTGCGCGGCATCGTGCCGATCCCCTTCGTGCTGGCGGGCTGAGACTGGCCTAGATCGGCAGTCGGTTGGCGACCGGCTGGGTGACAGGCACGCGTTGCGCGATCCTTTCCTCGGGCGTGCGCGGTGTTGCGTCAGGCAGGGCGTGCGTGCCAAGCATGTCGAAACAGGCGCCTTGCGCCACGGTGCATCCTTCGGCCAAAATCATGAGCCTGTGCGCTTCTGTCTCGATACCCTCGGCGGCCACCGTCATGCCGATGTCGCGGCCCAGATCGGCAAGCGCACGCAGGATCGAGCGGCTGCGCCTGTCCGTCATGGCGCGGTCGACCAGATTGCTGCCGATCTTGAGCTTGGCGAAGGCAAACGTCTGAAGCGTCGCGAGCGATGAGTGGCCGCTGCCAAACTCGCTTATGGTCAGCCTGACGCCCAGCCGCGCCATCGCCTCCAGCCTGGCGGGCATTTCGTCGCGCTCTTGCATCATCGCGCTTTCGGGTATTTCGATCTCGACGCGGCGAGGGGGCAGGCCGCTGTTGCGAAGTATGGCCGAGAGGCGCGCGGGCAGATCGGCCACGCGCAATTGCATGGGCGACAGCTTGAGCGCCAGCGTCAGGTCGCGGTGCCACTGGCAGGCGCGCTCGCAGGCCTGCACCATGGCCCATTCGCCAATGGCCAGCATTGCGCCGGTGTCCTCGGCCAGCGGGATGAACACCGACGGATCGATCAGGCCTCGCCGGGGGTGGCGCCAGCGCAGGTGCGCCTCGTAGCCGCACAAGCGATTGTCGCGCGGATCGACCATGGCCTGATATTCCAGGAACATCTCGCGCCGGGCAAGCGCCTGGCGCAGGTCTTGCTCCAGTTCCTTGCGCTCTCTTGCGCCATCGTCCATCGCCTCGTCAAAGAAGCACAGGGCGCCGCGCCCGCCGCGCTTGGTCCGGTAAAGGGCGATATCGGCATTGTTGTGCAGAGCGTCGGCGTCGCGGCCATCACGCGGGTACAGGGCGATGCCCAGGCTGACGCCCACGCCCGCGGTTTTGCCAACCGCGCACATCTGGTCGGCAAAGGCGGTCAGAATTGTCCGGCCCAGTTGCTCGGCGCGGTCGCGCGCGGTGTTGTGCTTGTCGGCCTCGGCGCGTTGGAGGATGGCGAATTCGTCGCCGCCAATGCGCGCGACATAATCGCCTGGTGCCACCGCCTCGCGCAGAATGTCGCTTACCTTGCGCAGAACCTCGTCGCCGGCGGCATGACCGTAGAGGTCGTTAACCGCCTTGAACCTGTCGAGATCGAGCGCCAGCAGGGCAAAGGGCGGCCCGGTCAGGGCCTGCGCCAATGCCTGGTCGAAGGCGCTGCGGTTGCCAAGCCCGGTCAGTGCGTCGTGCGTGGCCATATAGGCCATCGCCGCCTCGGCCCGCTTGCGCTCGGTCAGGTCGCGCACGGCCATCACCAGGCAGGCCCGCCCGCGATATTCCAGCCGGTGCGTTGCGATTTCGACGATCAGGCCGCCATCGGCCGATGTCTGCGTGCCAGCGGGCGCTATGCGGGCACGCAGGCGCCCCTCGACCGGTCTGGCGCGCTGGGTGGCGATGGGCAGGTCGTCCTCGGCGCTCAGCCATTGCTCCGGCAGCGACCCCAGCAGTTCCTCGCGCGGGCGGCCCAGCATTGCGCCCAGTTGCACGTTGGCCTCGATCACGCGTCCCTCGCTCAGTATCGCCACACCCTCGAGCGTGGCATCCACCAGCCCGCGCAGGTCGGTGAGAAGCCGATCGACCCGCGCGCCCACCAGCACGGTCAGGATAAGCGCCAGCGTGGTCACGCAAATCACCGGCACCAGCCACAACGCGCTGGTGGCGTAAGCCGCGCGGGTCATGCCTACCGGAGCGAGCGTCGTGGCTCCCATCGTGCCAAAATGTAGTACGACGACCGCCGCGCTGGCCGCGAGCGTTGGCAAGGCGATGCGCGCGTTGGCCTCAAGCTGGCCAAACAGGCCAAAGGCCAGCGTGAACAGGCAGGCCGCCGCCGCCGCCCAGGCAAACACTTGCGGCCAGGCGAAATGGATAAGCCAGTCGCCCCCCAGCGAGGCCATGCCGATATAGTGCATGGCCAGCACGCCCGCTGTTGCCACCACGGCAGCGCCGGGAGCCGCCCGCCAGCGTGCCGCCCGGCCCAGCAGCCTGTAGGCGAGCCAGAAGAATGCCACCGGCAGGGCAGCCGAGAACATGGTCAGCACCACATCGAAGCGCATGGGCATGGGCCCGCGATAGGCCAGCATGGCCACGAAATGCGTGCTCCACACCGCGCCTCCTTCGGCCACTGCCGCCACGGCCAGCCACTGCCGCCGCCTGTCTTCCACGCAATCGCACGACATCGACAGCAGCGCATGAACGACACCATTGCCCAGTGCGCAGATCGCCGCGGCAATCAGCACCAGCAAGACGTCGTGTTGTTGCGTCAAACAGGACAGGATGTTGGGCAAGGGTGGAACCTCGGGCAGCAGTGCGGTGGGCAGGATGGCTGGTGGGCTGACTTTCGGAGGGCGGGGTGGTGCGGGGTTGGAAAATGTGTTTCTATTCGGGATGATTTTGGACGTTTCGGAAATTTTGAATAAATTTACCGAGATTTTGTCATTGGATCGATTGCCTTCGCTTCTGCTATAATGACGGCAGAATATGCCTGTCTGTCTAGATTTATAATGAATTACAATGGTATTAGGTAATTGTTCCTATGTGTTGATATATGCCATTCATATAAATGGGGTAGATGGTTACTCGTTTGCGATCAGATGATGTCTGTGTGGTTCGACTTGGTCAGCGGGGATTGCCAGCGACGTCAGCCCGAGATAGCCTTGCGCTTCCTTGAGGCAGGGCTTTGGTGTGCGCCGGGGCAGCGGATTGGGTGGGTGTGACTGGTCGGGTGTGATCGGGGGCTAGGACCCGGTGCGCTCATTGGCGTTTGACGGTGAATGAGATGCTCGATCCCAGACTGTTTGATGAGGCGGCACGCATGTCTGCGCTGTTGCGCCTCGACGTGCTCGATACCCCGCCAGAGGAGCCGTTCGAGAATATCGTGGCGCTGGTCCGCCAGGTGCTTTCGGTGCCCATGACCGCCGTCACGCTGGTCGATGCCGATCGGCAGTGGTTCAAGGCGCGGCGGGGGCTGGGCGTGCCGCAAACCCCTCGCGACATTTCATTTTGTACCCATGCGGTGCGGCAGCGCGAGCCTTTCATCGTTGCTGATGCGCTGCTGGACGATCGCTTTGTGGCCAATCCGCTGGTCACGGGCGAACCGCATATTCGCAGCTATGCCGGCGTGCCGCTGGCCAGCAGCGACGGGTACAATGTCGGCACTTTGTGCGCGATCGACACGAAGCCGCGCGATTATACCGCCGGCGAGATCGCCATCCTGGCCAATTTTGCCAAGCTGGTGGTGAGCGAACTCGAGCTGCGCCGGATTGCCGATAGCGATCAGCTGACCGGAGCGCTCAGCCGTCGCGGTTTTCTGGCGCGCATAGAGGACGAGATCGAGCGTTGGCGCCGATATCGCCGGCCCGCCTGCGTGGTCATGGTGGATGTCGACCACTTCAAGTTTGTTAACGATATGCACGGCCATCAGGTGGGCGACACGGTGCTGCGCGACATGGCGGCGCGCTTGATGGCCGTGATGCGCCCCACCGATGTGCTGGGCCGGCTTGGCGGCGAGGAATTTGGCATATTGCTGCCCGAGACCGACGGTGAGCATGGGCTGGCCGCAGCCGAGCGATTTCGTCAGACTTTGTCGGAGAACCCGGTGACCTTGGCGGATCATGCGCCATTGCAGGTTACGGCCAGCTTTGGCGTGGCCCCTTTGACCGAGGGGCTGACGCGTGCAGAGCAATGGCTGGCGATGGCCGATGCACCCTTGTACCGAGCCAAGCGCATGGGCCGCAACGTCTGCGTTCTGGCTTAATCGGCGCTGGCCTGATCTGTCTTGCGCTTTGGTGGGCGCCTTGCGCCGCGCGCCTCGCGCAGGGTGGCGTGGCTGCCGCCGCGGCGTGATTTGGGCACCGCTATGCGTTGCGACAGGTAAATGCCGCTGTGGCCCGAGCAGAAATAGGCGGTAAAGCAGGCTACCGCCATGGGCACGGCATGCGCGGCGCCAAACAGTTCGATGCCCATGATAAGGCAGGCCAGCGGCGTATTGGCGGCGCCGGCAAACACGGCGACAAAGCCCAGCCCCGCGAACAGGTCGACCGGCGCGCCCATCACCCCGGCCAAGGCATTGCCCAAGGCGGCGCCAATGAAGAACAGCGGCGTGACCTCGCCGCCCTTGAAACCGGCGCTTAGCGTGACGACCGTGAACAGCAGCTTGAGCGCCCAGCTGGCGTAATCGATATGCGGCCCGAAGAAGCCGGCAATGGTGGGCATGGCCGGATCGGGCGACCACACGCCCAGCCCCAGATAGGCCCGCGTGCCCACCGCCCAGGTCAGCGCGATAGCGGCCAGCCCGCCCAGCAGGCTGCGGCTGGGGCCATGCGGCATAAGGCGCTTCAGCCAAGCGGACAGGCTGTGGTTGGCCTCGGCGAACAGGCGCGCGACAAGGCCGAAGCAAACGCCCGCCACCGCCACGCGCGCCAGCAGCCACAGGTCGGGCATCAGCGGCCCGCCATGCCCGGCCATATAGGCGATGCGATAGGGCGTGTGCACGATGCCCCACATCTGGCACACGCGGTCGCCCACCACCGCAGCAACAAGGCAGGGCAGCAGCGCGCCATATTGCATCTGCCCAAGCGCCAACACCTCGAGCGCGAAGATGGCCCCTGCCAGCGGCGTGCCAAATACCGCGCCAAAACCGGCCGCAATGCCCGCCATCAGCAAAATGCTCAGCCCCGTGTCGTTCAGGCGGAACAGGCGGGCGGTGTGGCTGGCG
>DATMUT010000473.1:0-2067 GCA_035563755.1 Novosphingobium sp. | reverse complement strand
TGCCGTTGGCCAGAAAAGCCTCGGGCCGGTGCGCCCACAGCGCCGCCGAAATGGCCTGCGCCTGCGCGCCATCGCCGGCCAGCACCAGCAGCCGCTCGCCCAGCCCGACAACCCTTGCGGCGAGCAGCGGCAGGGCCTGCTCCACCGGGCCATCGCTCAGCCGGTAGAAAAAGACCTGCACGCCCCTCTCCCTCAGCCTTCCGCGCTCTGGCGCACGAACTGGTCGAGCAGGCGCACGCCATAGCCGGTCGCGCCCTTGGCCCAGGTGGCGCCGGGCTTGTCGGCCCACACGGTGCCGGCAATGTCGAGATGCGCCCAGGGCAGGCCCTTGTCGACAAAGCGGGCCAGGAACTGCGCCGCCGTGATCGAGCCGCCAAAGCGGGGGCCGACGTTCTTCATGTCGGCAATCGGGCTTTCGATCATCTTGTCATAGGTGGCGCCCATGGGCATGCGCCACAGCTGGTCGCCGCAGGCCGCGCCCGCGGCGGTCAGCTTGGCGGCCAGATCATCGTCGGTGCTGAACAGCCCGGCATATTCATGCGCCAGGCTCAGGATGATCGCGCCCGTAAGCGTTGCCAGATCGACCACCAGCTTGGGCTTGTATTCCTGCTGCACCCAGGTCAGCGCGTCGCACAGCACAAGGCGGCCTTCGGCATCGGTGTTGATAACCTCGATGGTCTGGCCCGACATGCTGGTCACAACGTCGCCGGGGCGCTGGGCGTTGCCGTCGGGCATGTTCTCGACCAGCGCGCAGATGCCCACCACATTGGCCTTGGCCCCGCGCAGCGCAAGGCCCAGCATCGTGCCCGCCACCGCGCCCGCGCCGCCCATGTCCCACTTCATGTCTTCCATGCCGGCCGCCGGCTTCAGGCTGATGCCGCCCGTGTCGAAACACACGCCCTTGCCCACAAAGGCCACCGGCGCCTCGCCCGGATTGCCGCCGTTCCAGCGGATGACCAGCAGGCGCGGCGGCTTGGCCGAGCCTTGCGCCACGCCCAGCAGCGCGCCCATGCCCAGTGCCGTCATCTCGCTCTCGTCGAGCACGCTGATCTGCGCGTCAGTGCCGGCAAAACGCATGCGGCAGCGCTCGACGAAGCTTTCGGGGTAGATGATGTTGGCCGGTTCGGTCACCAGCTCGCGGGTGAACTCGATGCCCTCGGCCAGCGCGGCCTCAACCGCCCAGGCCGCCTCGGCGCCTTCGGGGGCGCCCGTCACGATCACCTGCGCCAGCGTGGGCTTCTGGTCCTCGGCCAACTTGGTGCGATAGGTGTCGTAGCGCCAGTTGCGCAGGCGCAGGCCCAGCAGCACGCTGGCCGCCCCTGCCGCATCCAGCCCCACGCCCGACAGGTCGAGCACCATCGCCGCCTCGCCCGAGGACTGGTATTTGGCGGAAAGCGCTGCGCCCGCCTTTTCCAGATCGGCGCGGCGGCTGGTGCCTGCCTCACCCTTGCCCACGCCTGCCAGCGCCACGCGGACCACCGTCTCGCCCGCTGCTTCAAAGCCCTCGAACACTTGCCCGGCCTTGCCGGTAAAGCGCGAGGCCGCCGCCGCGCCCGTCAGCACCGGGCCAAGGTCGGCCGGCAGGGCATCGGCCTCGACCAGCCGGGCTTGCAGGCGAATGGCGGGCTGAGGCTGGGCCGAAAAGGTGATACGCATGGAATTCCTCCGCTACTGGCCCGCCAAAGTGCCGCCCGATAGGGGCGCCGCAATGGGGCCGATCATGGTCGCGATACAACACATGTTGCGCCAACGCGACAAACCGCGTCATAACAACGTGCGAGACGGATTGCAGTTAGGCATCCACTTTGCGATAGGCAAGCACATGCTCCCTGTGCGGCGGCCGTTGCGCCTTGTCTCCGATATGTCTGTCCCCTGTGGGGTTTCCCGCATCTGCGGAGTGACGCCCGCCCCGGTGCCCCTGCGCGCCGGAGGCGCAACGATAGCGCGCGCCGCTTTGGCGTCGAGCGCGCTGGTGGGTAGCTCGCTGGCGGCAGCGCTGGTCGTGGCAAATCCGGCAATGGCGCAATCCGTCTCGGCGCGCCCGCAGTCTGTCGATGCGCCCGCCCC
>DATMUT010000472.1:0-9496 GCA_035563755.1 Novosphingobium sp. | reverse complement strand
TGGCGTTGTCGGGGTTCGACACGGCGCCAACGGTGCCCATGCAATCGCCACGCAGGTAACGCTGCTCGCCCGAGTTCAGGCGCACGATCACCATGCCACGGTCACGGCCCACGACCTGCACATAGGTGCCGGCCGAACGTGCGATCTGACCGCCCTTGCCCGGCTTCATCTCCACGTTGTGGACGATGGTGCCAACCGGCATCTGCGAGAGAAGCATGGCATTGCCCGGCTTCACGTCGGTCTTCTCGCCGGCAACGACAACGTCGCCAACGTTCAGGCGCTGCGGCGCCAGGATGTAGGTCTGCTCGCCGTCCTCGTACTTGACGAGAGCGATGAACGCCGTGCGGTTGGGGTCATATTCCAGACGCTCGACGGTGGCAGGCTGGTCCCACTTACGACGCTTGAAGTCGATGAAGCGGTACTTCTGCTTGTGACCACCGGCGATGCCACGCGAAGTGACATGACCCTTGTTGTTGCGGCCACCGGTCTTGTTCTTACCTTCGGTAAGCGCCTTGACCGGCTTGCCCTTCCACAGGGCCGACTTGTCGACCAGGACGAGGCCACGACGGGCCGGGCTGGTCGGGTTGTAGCTCTTGAGTGCCATTGTCCGACCCCTCAGATCCCGCTGGTGATGTCGATCGTCTGGCCAGCAGCCAGAGTCACGACAGCCTTCTTGACGTCGCTGCGCTTGTAGGGCTTGCCCTTCCAGCGCTTCGTCTTGCCCTTCTGGGTCAGGGTGTTCACACCCGTCACCTTCACGCCGAACAGGGCCTCGACCGCAGCCTTGATCTCGGGCTTGGTCGCCTTGTCCGCCACCTTGAAGACAACCGCGTTATGCTCGCTGAGCAGGGTCGACTTCTCGGTGATGTGGGGGGCCACGATCACGTCGTAATGACGCGTGTCGATGCTGTCCTTAGCCATTGAAACGGGCCTCCAGCTTTTCGACAGCCGAGCGCGTCAGCACCAGCGTGTCATGCTTCAGGATGTCGTAAACGTTGGCGCCAACAGCAGGCAGCACGTTCACGCCGACGAGGTTGCCAGCGGCGCGGGCGAAGCCCTCGTTCACCGTCTCACCGTCGATCACCAGCACCTTGCCGACCAGGCCAGCCTGAGCAAAGGTAGCCGCCAGAGCCTTGGTCTTGGCATCGGCCAGCTCGAGGCTGTCGACCACCACCAGGTTCTGCGTCTTCGACGACAGGGCCATCTTCAGACCCAGCGCGCGGATCTTCTTGTTGAGCGAGATGTTGAACTCGCGCAGACGCGGACCCATGGCCTTGCCACCGCCGATGAACACGGGAGCCTTGCGGTCACCGTGACGGGCAGTACCGCCGCCCTTCTGGCGACCGAACTTCTTGCCCGTGCGGGCAACGTCCGAACGCTCGCGAGCGGCGCGGGCGATGCCACGACGGTTCTCGAGCTGCCAGGTGACAACGCGGTGCAGGATGTCGGCGCGCGGCTCAAGGCCGAACACGGCATCGTTCAGTTCGATTTCGCCAGCAGCGGCCGAACCGTCGAGATTCTTGATCTGGACCTTCATGGCTTAGCCCTCCTGACCATCGGTGGCTTCGACAGCCGGAGCCGCAGCGGTCAGCAGACCAGCGGGGTACGGCGCTTCGCCATGACGCGAAACCTTGACGGCGTCGCGAACGAGCAGCCAACCGTTCTTCGCGCCGGGCACCGAGCCCTTCACGAAAACCAGGCCACGCTCGTCGTCGGTACGCACGACTTCCAGGTTCTGCTGGGTACGCTGACGGTCACCCATGTGACCGGCCATCTTCTTGTTCTTGAAGACGCGACCCGGATCCTGACGGTTACCGGTCGAACCATGCGCACGGTGCGAGATCGACACACCATGGGTGGCGCGCATACCGCCGAAGCCCCAGCGCTTCATAGCGCCGGCAAAGCCCTTACCCTGGGTGTGACCCGTGATGTCGACCAGCTGGCCAGCCACGAAGTGCGAGGCAGCAATCGTTGAGCCCACTTCGAGCACGGCATCGTCAGCAACGCGGAATTCCGCGACTTCCATCTTCAGCGGAACTTCGGCCTTGGCGAAGTGCTCACGCTGCGGCTTGGCGACATTCTTCTGCTTGGCTTCGCCCGCACCCAACTGGAGAGCAACGTAACCGTCACGCTCCTCGGTACGAACCGAAACCACCTGGCAATTTTCCAGCGACAGAACGGTCACGGGAACGTGACGTCCGTCTTCCTGGAAAAGGCGGGTCATCCCCACCTTCTTAGCGATCACGCCGGTGCGCATGATCCTGCACTCCTTACAGAGGCCTGCGGGGCCCATCCCCTAACAGGCGTGTTCAGCCCAATATGTGAAACGTGCCCCGTCCGGGCTGAATGTCAATTTGGCAGCCCCTCATGGGCCGTCAGATCAACGAGACGGGGGACGCTTGCCCGGTGAAATCCGACCCGAAGGCCCGATAAATCGCCGGAGGTATCCCTATGTCCGCACGGGCAAGCCCGTGAAGGAGCGCAGCAGGATGGCCGCGCTCGATTCGCAAAGCGAAACGAAGGCCGGGCCCATAACAGACCCGAACCGATTACGCCAGCTTGATTTCAACATTCACGCCGGCAGCCAGGTCGAGCTTCATCAGCGCGTCGACGGTGGCGGCGTTGGGCTGCACGATATCCAGGAGGCGCTTGTAGGTGCGCACCTCGAACTGTTCGCGCGACTTCTTATCGATGTGAGGACCGCGGTTAACGCAGAACTTCTCAATCTTCGTCGGGAGCGGAATGGGACCGCGGATCAGAGCGCCGGTGCGGCGAGCGGTGTCAGCGATTTCGCCAGTGGCCTGGTCGAGCACGCGATGGTCGAACGCCTTCAGGCGAATGCGGATGTTTTGAGCTTCCATGTCCTGCTACCGATGAGAAAGAGCAAAAAAGAAATCGACCACCCCGGACCGGCCAATCGCTGGAGCCGGGGCAGTCGGTCAGAAACCGTCCGCCGCGGGGAGCGAATCCCCGCGGCGATGCGGCCCTATATTACTTGATGATCTTCGAGACAACCCCCGAACCGACGGTGCGGCCGCCTTCGCGAATTGCGAAGCGCAGACCCTCATCCATCGCGATCGGAGCGATCAGCTCGACAGCCAGACGCACGTTGTCGCCAGGCATCACCATCTCGGTACCCTCGGGCAGCGTCACCGAACCGGTCACGTCCGTGGTGCGGAAGTAGAACTGCGGGCGGTAGTTGGCGAAGAACGGCGTGTGACGGCCACCTTCGTCCTTCGACAGCACGTAGACTTCCGATTCGAAAGTGGTGTGCGGGTTCACCGAGCCGGGCTTGCAGAGCACCTGGCCGCGCTCAACGTCTTCACGCTTCACGCCGCGCACCAGAGCGCCGATGTTGTCGCCAGCTTCACCCTGATCGAGCAGCTTGCGGAACATTTCCACGCCGGTCACGGTGGTCTTGGCGGTCGGCTTCAGACCGACGATCTCGACTTCCTCGCCAACCTTGACGATGCCGGTCTCGACGCGGCCGGTCACAACCGTACCACGACCCGAGATCGAGAACACGTCCTCGACGGGCATCAGGAAGGGCTTGTCGGTCGGACGGGGGGGCTGCGGGATGTAGCTGTCGACAGCTTCCATCAGCTTGTAGATCGATTCCTTGCCGATGGCATCGTCACGACCTTCAAGAGCGGCCAGAGCCGAACCGGGGATCACGGGGATGTCATCGCCGGGGAAGTCGTACGACGACAGCAGTTCGCGGATTTCCAGCTCGACGAGCTCGAGGATTTCCTCGTCGTCAACCTGGTCGACCTTGTTCATGTAGACGACCAGAGCCGGCACGCCGACCTGACGGGCCAGCAGGATGTGCTCGCGGGTCTGCGGCATCGGGCCGTCAGCAGCGTTCACCACCAGGATCGCGCCGTCCATCTGGGCGGCACCGGTGATCATGTTCTTCACATAGTCAGCGTGACCCGGGCAGTCGACGTGCGCGTAGTGACGGTTGGCGGTCTCGTACTCAACGTGAGCGGTCGAGATCGTGATGCCGCGCTCGCGCTCCTCGGGAGCCTTGTCGATGTTGGCATAGTCGGTGAAGGTAGCGCCACCGGTCTCGGCCAGCACCTTGGTGATGGCGGCGGTCAGCGTCGTCTTACCGTGGTCAACGTGACCGATGGTGCCAATGTTGCAGTGCGGCTTGGTCCGCTCAAACTTAGCCTTAGCCATGTTTCAAACCTTCTGTTCGTTCGATGTGATTACTGTTTGAGACGGCACCCGCCTGACTCACGCCAGAAAATCAGAGCGCCGCCCCTAGCCGGATTGGCGGGATCAGGCAAGCTTCTCGTTTGCCCGATCCCGGCCCGATCAGGCCATTTTCGCCTTCAGTTCGGTCGCAACGTTCGAGGGAACCTCGTCGTAGTGCGAGAACTGCATGCTGTACTGCGCGCGGCCCTGGGTGAACGAGCGCAAGGTGTTGACGTAGCCGAACATGTTGGCCAGCGGGGTCATGGCCTCGACAACCTGCGCGTTGCCGCGGCTGTCGGTGCCCTGGATCTGACCACGGCGGCTGTTAAGGTCGCCGATCACGTCGCCCATGAATTCCTCAGGGGTGACAACCTCGACCTTCATGATCGGCTCAAGCAGCTTGATGCCCGACTTCTGGGCAACTTCGCGCATGGCGCCACGGGCGGCGATTTCGAAGGCCAGGGCCGACGAGTCGACGTCGTGGTAGGCACCGTCGTACAGCAGCACTTCGAAGTCGATGATCGGGAAGCCGATCAGCGAACCGGTGGCGGCCGTCTCGCGGAAGCCCTTCTCAATGGCGGGGATGTATTCCTTCGGAATGTTACCGCCCTTGATCTCGTCCTTGAAGACGAAGCCCGAACCGCGCTCGCCCGGCGTGACCTTGACCTTCACGCGACCGAACTGACCGGTACCACCCGACTGCTTCTTGTGGGTGTAGTCGATGTCCACAGGCTTTGCGAGATACTCACGGTAAGCCACCTGCGGCGCGCCGACGTTGGCTTCGACCTTGAACTCGCGACGCATACGGTCAACGATGATGTCGAGGTGAAGCTCGCCCATGCCCTTGATGATCGTCTGGCCCGACTCATGGTCGGTCGAGACGCGGAACGAGGGATCCTCGGCCGACAGGCGGTTGAGGGCAACGCCCATCTTTTCCTGGTCAGCCTTGGTCTTGGGCTCCACCGACAGCTCGATAACCGGCTCGGGGAACTCCATGCGCTCGAGCACGATGGGCGACTTTTCGGCGCACAGCGTGTCGCCGGTGGTCGTTTCCTTCATGCCGGCCAGCGCGATGATGTCGCCAGCGAAGGCTTCTTCGATGTCCTTGCGCTCGTTCGCATGCATTTCCAGCATACGACCGACCTTTTCCTTCTTGTCCTTCACCGAGTTCAGGTAGGTGCCCTTGGTGAGCGTACCCGAATAGATGCGGATGAAGGTGAGCGAGCCCACGAAGGGATCGTTCATGACCTTGAAGGCCAGAGCCGAGAACGGCGCATCGTCGGTGGCGGGACGGCTGTCCTTCTCGTCGCTGTCCATCTTGACGCCCTGGACGTCAGGAATGTCGAGCGGCGAAGGCAGATAGTCGACCACGGCGTCGAGCAGGGGCTGCACGCCCTTGTTCTTGAACGCCGAACCGCAGCACACCGGCACGAACGACTGGTTGAGCGTACCCTTGCGGATCAGCTTCTTCAGCGTCTCGGCGTCGGGCTCGTTGCCTTCCAGATACGCTTCCATCGCGTCATCGTCCTGCTCGACGGCAAGCTCGATCAGCTTCTGGCGGTATTCCTCGGCCTCGTCGGCCAGGTCGGCGGGGATCTCTTCGTAGAAGAACTCGGCGCCCAGCGACTCATCCTTCCAGATGATCGCGCGGTTATGCACCAGGTCAACCAGGCCCTTCAGGTCAGCCTCAAGGCCGATCGGAATGTAGAGCACGGCAGGCTTGGCACCCAGGCGGTCGATGATCGACTGCACGCAGTACTTGAAGTTGGCGCCCGTACGGTCCAGCTTGTTGATGAAGCACATGCGCGGAACGCCGTACTTGTCAGCCTGACGCCACACGGTTTCCGACTGCGGCTCCACGCCGGCAACGCCGTCGAAGCAGGCAACCGCACCGTCGAGCACGCGCAGCGAACGCTCGACTTCAATCGTGAAGTCGACGTGGCCGGGAGTGTCGATGATGTTGATGCGGTGGTCGTTCCAGAAGCAGGTCGTCGCGGCCGACGTGATCGTGATGCCGCGCTCCTGCTCCTGCTCCATCCAGTCCATGGTGGCGGCGCCGTCGTGGACTTCGCCGATCTTGTAGGACTTGCCGGTGTAGTAAAGGATGCGCTCGGTGGTCGTGGTCTTGCCGGCGTCGATATGCGCCATGATGCCGATATTACGGTACATCGAGAGCGGATGGCTGCGGGCCATGTGAGCTTCCTTGGGTTCGGGTTCGGGCCGAATGCGGCCCTCGCCCTTAGGTTCAGTTCTGTGACAGCCGTGTGACGGACCCTGCACGCAGGGCCCGCCACAAGAACATTACCAGCGGTAGTGGCTGAACGCGCGGTTCGCGTCGGCCATACGATGGGTGTCTTCGCGCTTCTTCACAGCATTGCCGCGGTTGTTGGCAGCGTCCAGCAGCTCGCCCGAGAGGCGGGCCGACATGGTGGTCTCGCTGCGGTTGCGCGCGGCGGTGATCAGCCAGCGGATGGCCAGGGCCTGGGCGCGCTCGGGGCGCACTTCGACGGGCACCTGATAGGTCGCACCACCAACGCGGCGGCTGCGGACCTCGATCTGCGGCTTCACGTTGTTCAGGGCGTCATGAAACAGCTGAACCGGATCGGCCTTGGCGCGGGTCTGCATCGTGGTCAGCGCGCTGTACACGATCGATTCCGCAACCGACTTCTTGCCGTCAAGCATCAGGTTGTTCATGAACTTCGAAAGCACCTGATCACCATGGACGGGATCAGGCAGGATTTCCCGCTTCTCGGGACGACGACGACGCGACATCGCTTAATTCCTTAAAAAATCAGTAGACCAACGAATGGGGCCTGTTGGCCTTACTTCGGACGCTTCGCGCCGTACTTCGAACGGCTCTGCTTGCGGTTCTTCACGCCCTGCGTGTCGAGCACGCCGCGCAGCACGTGGTAGCGCACGCCCGGAAGGTCGCGCACACGGCCGCCGCGGATGAGCACAACCGAGTGCTCCTGCAGGTTGTGGCCTTCGCCCGGGATGTAGCTGATGACTTCGCGCTGGTTGGTCAGGCGGATCTTGGCCACCTTGCGAAGTGCCGAGTTCGGCTTCTTCGGCGTGGTGGTGTACACGCGGGTGCAAACGCCGCGCTTCTGCGGGTTCTGCTCCATTGCAGGGACCTTCGACTTGGTCTTCTGCAGTTCGCGGCCCTTGCGGACCAGCTGGTTGATCGTAGGCATGAAGGACTCTTCACCTTGGTTGAATGGCCCTGCCAGGCAAAGGTGAAGCATGTTGGTTTCCGCCACGCCCGAATCAGCGGCGCAGATGCGCCCCAATCAGCAAAGCGAAAGCCGAAACGCTCCACCCAGGCCCACAGGCACCGGGTTACTTTGACGGATTACGCAAGGATTTGAGCAGCATGGCCGCCAAAACCCCCGGCACGCACCGGCAATGTTCAGCTTTTTATGGAGACCTGCGCCCTAAGGCCGGCCACCCACGAATGGGCCGCGCATTAGGCGCATTTGCCCAAAGGGTCAAGACCGGGGCAATTATGCGGCAAGGCGCCTCACCCGGCGGCGGCCAACACCCCACAGGCCAACACCCCACAGGCAAGCGGTGAATGCGCCAGCGCCCGCCCCTACACACAGCAGCGGCAATTTCCATATGCATAAAACTATCAATTTTACAGCAATATAGAACGATTGCCAAACCAAGCGGCGCCAAGGCTTAAGGATAAAATAACCCAATTTAAGTATAAACACCTTGTGGGCGGGCACATGGAGTTTGACGGTGATCGAAGCAACCGGAAATGCCGTGATGGAGCGGCGCAATGACGCTGCGGCCGGCGACACCGCCTTGCCCTCTGGCAAGCCCGCGGTGTTTCATTTCACATCCCCGTCTCATGCCGCAGACCGCGGCTCCGAATTGGCCGCCGACATGATCAGGCTGGGCACCATCATCCGCGCCGACGTTGCCATGGCCCTGGCCATGCTGGGCGCGCTGGCCACATGCGTTGGCATCTGGCACTTCCCCGTCCTGCTGCCCGCATCCGACAGCGCGGCCTTTGTCGGGCTGCACTATCTTTACCCCCTGTTTGGCGTCGCGATCCTGAGTTCGGGCGTGGCAATGGCCGGCAAGCAGGCGCACCGGCGCCAGACGCTGCAAATCCTGTGCGCGATCCTGTGCTACGCCATGGTGCTCTACGCCCACTTCTCGTTCAAGCTGTGGACGCCGCACATCAACCCCACCAACTACGATCAGGCCTTGTGGCGTGTGGATGAAAGCCTGCACGGGGTAGTGCAGACCTGCATGGCCATCCGCGCGGCGTTGACGGCAATCATTCCCTATACGTTCAACGCCTATATGCTGGCGTTCATCGGCCTCTTCTATGTCGGGCTGATCTGGCAGGCGCGCGTGGCGCCCGAAAAGGCCCGCGAGTTGATCCTGGCCTGCATGATCATGCAAATGCTGGGCACGGCAGGCTACCTGCTGATGCCCGCGGTTGGCCCTTTCCGCTACGAGGTGGGGGTAAACCCGATGGTCACGGTTCAGCAGATGGCCATGCTGGATTTCTACCGGCAATCGATCGCGGGCGGGCCAGACTGGCTGGCCGCGCACGGGGCGCATGCCTTTACCGCCGGGCTGGCCGCCATGCCCTCGCTGCATGTGGCCGGGGCAACGCTGTTCTTCCTCAACGCGCAGCGACACTCGCGCCCGCTGGCCATCGGGTTCGGCGTGGTGCTGGCCTATATCGTGGTGACGGCGGTGGCGGCGCGCTGGCACTACCTGGTCGATCTGCCGGTAGGGGCGGGCGTTGCGTGGTTCAGCCTGCGCGCGGCCCAATGGCTGGTGCATATGGAGAGCCTCGAGATCCGTCTGCCCGCGGCAGCGCGGTGGGACTGGTTGCGCGCGGCGACCGCCAACTGACGGGCGGCACAAGCCCGGCAAACCCACAAATTGTACTGAATGGTTCATTTACACCATTGCCGCTGCGTAGCTTTCGTCGCATCCTGACCGCAATAATCAGGAGAGAGATGCGATGAAACTGCCCAGCTTGCACGCCCGCGCAAAATACCGACAAAATATGAAGAAAAGCGCTTCCATTGCCCCTCTGACAGCGGGCGGGCGAAGGGTTGTTCGCGCTGGCTTTACCGGCGGCATGGCAGCGCTGCTCTGTGGCGGGGCGGCCGCCCTGCATGCCGGCGACCGCTCGATACAGCCGATTATGGGCGATCCGGTACAAACCGAAAGCGGGCGGATCGCCGGCACGCAACTGCCATCAGGGGTGCGGGCTTACCTTGGCATTCCCTTTGCCGCGCCGCCGGTGGGCGATCTGCGCTGG
>DATMUT010000471.1:0-10644 GCA_035563755.1 Novosphingobium sp. | reverse complement strand
GAGCCGCTCCGCCCCCCCCTCTCCGAAGGTGGACGTGGTCATTTTCGGCATCCCCATATTATTTTCATGGCCCGCCAGGCGCACGCCCCGTTCCGGCCCTGAACCCGGCCGGAACCCCCGGAATGCCTGCGTCTGTCGCGCAAGGAACAAGCTGCATCAAAACGTCTGTGATGACAATCAAAATACATGGACAAAATGTCCAATTCTAACGCGGGTTCCACGCGCCTACGCGCGGGCGTCATGCAAAGGTCATCCCCATCCCCCCTTCGCCGCGTCGCACGGCTTGGCGCCATCGCCAGCCTTGCCGCGCTTTCTGCCTGCCACCCGGTCGTGCTCGATCCGGCGGGCGACATTGCCAAGCAGCAGGCGCATCTGGTGGTTGTGGCAACCGTCCTGATGCTCATCATCATCATTCCGGTGATGGCGCTCACGGTGTTCTTCGCCTGGAAGTACCGTTCGGCCAACAAGGATGCGACCTACGATCCTGAATGGCACCACTCGACCCAGCTCGAGCTGGTCATCTGGTCGGCGCCGCTGCTCATCATCATCGCGCTTGGCTCGGTCACCTGGGTGAGCACGCATCTGCTCGACCCCTATCGCCCGCTCGACCGCATTGCCGAGGGCAAGCCGGTGACGGCCGATGTCAAGCCGCTCGAGATCGACGTTGTCGCGCTCGACTGGAAGTGGCTGTTCATCTATCCCGAGCAGAAGATCGCCACGGTGAACGAACTGGCCCTGCCGGTCGACCGTCCGGTCACCTTCCGTATCACCTCCTCGAGCGTGATGAACTCGTTCTATGTGCCCGCGCTTGCCGGCCAGATCTACGCCATGCCGGGCATGACCTCGCAGCTGCATGCCGTGCTGAACGAACCGGGCAAGTACATTGGCTTCTCGGCCAACTACTCGGGCCAGGGCTTCTCGCAGATGCGCTTTGAAACGCTGGGCCTTTCGGCCGGTGATTTCGACAAGTGGGCCGATGGCGTGCGCAAGGGCGGCGAGGCCGGTCTTGATGCGGCCGGTTACCTCAAGTTGGAAGAGCCCACCGTCAAGGAGCCTGTCCACCACTTCGCCAGCGTGCAGGGCGACCTGTTCAGCAAGATCGCCAACCTGTGCGTGCGCCCCGGCAAGATGTGCCTGAGCGACATGATGGCGATCGATGCCAAGGGTGGCCTGGGCAAGGCCGGCGCCTATAATGTTGCCGCGCTGACCTACGACAAGAACGGCCGCGAGAGCGTCAGCCCGATGATCGCCGGCCGCGATGCACAGGGCAAGACCTATGTGCGCGAACTGTGCGCCCCCAAGACGCTGGCCGCGCCCGCTGGTACGCCTGCTGCCGCCACGGCCGCCGGCAAGCTGAGCCTGGCTCAGCCTGCCCGTTCCCCTCTTTCCTGATTGCGACCCCACCCCATGATATCAACACACCAACATTGGACCCCGCTTCTGGGCCGATTGGGCCTGGATGCGATCCCGACCGAACCGATCGTTATCGCCACCTTTGCTGCCGTTTCGCTTGGCGGCATCGCGCTGGTGGCGGCGCTCACCTATTTCCGGCTGTGGGGCTATCTCTGGAAAGAGTGGTTCACCAGCGTCGACCACAAGAAGATCGGGATCATGTACATGATCCTGGGCCTGATCATGTTCCTGCGCGGCTTTGCCGACGCGCTGATGATCCGCTCGCAGCAGGCGCTCGCCTTCAACGGGCATGACGGCTACCTCAACTCGCACCACTTCGATCAGGTGTTCACCGCCCACGGAGTCATCATGATCTTCTTCGTGGCGATGCCCTTCGTCACGGGCCTGATGAACTATGTGGTGCCGCTCCAGATCGGCGCGCGCGACGTGTCCTTCCCCTTCCTGAACAACTTCTCGTTCTGGATGACGGTTGGCGGCGCGGTGCTGGTCATGGCCTCGCTGTTCATCGGCGAGTTCGCGCGCACTGGCTGGCTGGCCTATCCGCCGCTCTCGGGGCTGGCGTACAGTCCTGACGTGGGTGTCGACTATTACGTGTGGTCGCTGCAGGTGGCAGGCGTTGGCACGACGCTTTCGGGCGTCAACCTGATCGCCACGATCATCAAGCTGCGCGCCCCCGGCATGTCGATGATGAAGATGCCGGTGTTCAGCTGGACCGCTCTTGTCACCAACGTCCTGATCGTTGCCTCCTTCCCCGTGCTGACCGTCGTTCTGGCCCTGCTGGGTCTGGACCGCACGCTGCACACCAACTTCTTCACCAACGACTTTGGCGGCAGCGCCATGCTGTACGTCAACCTGATCTGGATCTGGGGCCACCCCGAGGTCTACATCCTCGTCCTGCCGATCTTCGGCGTTTTCTCGGAAATCACCTCCACCTTCTGCGGCAAGCGCCTGTTCGGCTACTCGTCGATGGTCTACGCCACGGTCGTCATCGGCATTCTCTCGTACATCGTGTGGCTGCACCACTTCTTCACGATGGGTTCGGGCGCCTCGGTCAACTCGTTCTTCGGCATCACCACCATGGTGATCTCGATCCCGACCGGCGCCAAGATGTTCAACTGGCTCTTCACCATGTACAAGGGCCGCATCCGGTATGACCTGCCGATGATGTGGACCGTCGCCTTCATGCTCACCTTCGTCATCGGCGGCATGACCGGCGTGATGATGGCCGTTCCCCCGGCCGACTTCGTGCTGCACAACTCGGTGTTCCTGATCGCCCACTTCCACAACGTCATCATCGGCGGCGTGGTGTTCGGCGTGTTTGCCGCGATCAACTACTGGTGGCCCAAGGCCTTCGGCTTCAAGCTCAACGTGTTCTGGGGCAAGGTCTCGTTCTGGTGCTGGCAGATCGGCTTCTGGCTGGCTTTCGGCCCGCTCTACATCCTGGGCCTGATGGGCGTGACGCGTCGTATGCGCGTGTTCGACGACCCCTCGATCCAGGGCTTCTACATCGTCGCCTTCCTGGGCGCGCTGTTCGTGGCGGCCGGCATTGGCGCCATGCTGCTCCAGTTCGGCATCTCGATCTGGAAGCGTGAAGAGTACAAGGACGAGAGCGGCGACCCGTGGGGCGGCCGTACCCTCGAGTGGGCGACCAGCTCGCCCCCGCCCGAGTACAACTTCGCCTTCACCCCGAAGGTCCACGATCTGGACGCCTGGGCTGACATCAAGAAGAACAACGTCGCCCGCCCGACCGAAGGTTTCCGCGCCATCCTGATGCCGCGCAACACCTGGGCCGGCATCGTGCTGGCCGGCATGGCCACGCTTTGCGGCTTCTGCCTGATCTGGCAGATCTGGTGGCTGGCGGCCCTGTCGCTGGTCTCGCTGATCGGCACGGCGATCGTCTACACCTTCACCTATGACCGCACGTTCCACATCCCGGCCGATCACATCGCCGCGGTGGAAAATGCCCGCACCGCGCAGCTTGCCGAGCTGGAAAAGGGAGCCGCCGCATGAGCACGGCCGACACCACCCTGACAGGTCAGTATTACGACCTGCACGAGCACGACCACCCGGAAGGCGGCAGCACCATGCTGGGCTTCTGGCTGTACCTGATGAGCGACTGCCTCATCTTCGCCATGCTGTTCGCCACCTTCGCGGTGCTGGGCGGCAACTATGCGGCAGGCCCCGGTCCCAAGGACCTGTTTGACCTGCCGCTGGTGGCGGTCAACACCTCGATGCTGCTGTTCAGCTCGATCACCTATGGCTTTGCCATGATCGCCATGCAAAACGGCAAGGTCGGCCAGACCCAGCTGTGGCTGGTCATCACCGGCCTGTTCGGCCTGGCCTTCCTCGGCATCGAAATGACCGAGTTCCACCACATGATCGGCGAAGGCGCCGGCCCGCAGCGCAGCGCGTTCCTCTCGGCGTTCTTCACGCTGGTGGGCACGCACGGCTGCCACGTGACCTTCGGCATCATCTGGCTGGTCACGCTGCTGGTGCAGCTGGGCAAGCACGGCCTGACCGCCGCCAACCAGCGTCGCCTGATGTGCCTGTCGCTGTTCTGGCACTTCCTCGACGTCGTGTGGATCGGCGTCTTCACCTTTGTCTATCTGATGGGAGCGCTGCGCTGATGGCCGACCATTCGCATGCTCACGGCCATGACGATCATGGCCCGGCCTTCCACGCCTCGCTGCGCGACTATGTGGTTGGCTTCATCCTCTCGGTCATCCTGACCGCCATTCCGTTCTGGCTGGTGATGAGCGGCGCGATCGCCGATCACCAGACGGCAGGGCTCGTCATCACCGCCTTTGCCGCGGTGCAGATCGTGGTCCACATGGTCTACTTCCTGCACATGTCGGGCAAGGTCGAGGGCGGCTGGAACCTGCTGGCGCTGATCTTCACCGGCATTCTGGTGATGATCCTGCTCTCGGGCACGCTGTGGGTGATGTTCCACCTCAACCACAACATGATGCCGGTCAAAATGGACGGCATGGGCTGATGAGCCGGCCTGCCAACCGGCCCGCCACGCGCGGGCCAGAAGGCGGCAAGCAAGAGGGGCGGCGACGGATCATACCCGTCGCCGCTCTTTTGCTGTGCGCGGCCGTTTTCGCCAGCCTTGGCACCTGGCAGGTCAAGCGCCTGTTCTGGAAAGAGGCGCTGATCGCGCATGTCGAGGCGGTCATTCACGCACCGCCCGCCGATGGCGCAGCCCTGCCCGCCAGCCCCCCCGAGCAGGCCATGGCCGATCTGGAATACCGCCGCCTGCAACTGGCGGGCCGCTACGAGACTGGCGCCACCACGCTGGTCACGGCGCTCACCGACGAGGGGGCAGGCTATTGGGCCATGACCCCCTTGCGTCTGGCCAACGGGCGCGCGGTGTGGGTCAATCGCGGCTTCGTGCCCACCGGCACGCGCCGCGATGCCGTCGCTGCCCCCACCGGGCCGGTCACGGTCGTGGGCCTCGTGCGCCGGGCCGAGCCGGGCAGCACATGGCTGCGCGCCAATCACCCCGAGGCGCGCCGCTGGTATTACCGCGATCTTGCCGGCCTTTCGGCGGCCAATGCTGTGCGCGACGCCGGCCCGGCATGGTTCCTCGACGCCCAATCGGAAACGCCTGCCACGCCAAAAGCACCTATGGCCGGATTGACAGTGGTGCAATTTCCCAACAACCACCTGTCCTATGCGATCACGTGGTTTCTCCTGTGCGGGCTCAGCCTTTTTGGCATCGCTCTGGTGCTGCGCAACCGGGCCTGACGGTTCGGCCGGTCGGGCGCGCGCGGCATGAACGATACGCTGCCCGCCCCCCTTGCCGGCTCGCCCTCGATCGATCTGGCACCGGCCAGCGTTGGCAACATGGCGCTGCTGGTGCAATTGCGCTGGGTGGCGGTGATTGGCCAGCTGTTCGCCATCTGGCTGACCGCCTCGGTGCTGAAGGTGACATTGCCCATGGCGCCGCTGGTGGCGGTGCCCATCCTGCTGGCGCTGGTCAATCTGGCCACCATGGTGCTGGGCCGCTCGCGCCGGGGCTATTCCTATCTCGAGCTGCTGGGCGCGCTGATGCTCGATGTGCAGGCGCTCAGCTGGCAGCTCTATTTCACGGGCGGCGCGACCAATCCGTTCATCTTCCTGTTCCTTGTGCAGATCGTGATTGCCGCCATCCTGCTGCATCCGCGCTGGAGCTGGATTGTCGGGCTGGTGGCCTGCGCCGACGTTGCCTTCCTCACGTTCAATTTCCACCCGCTGATCCTGCCCGATCAGATCGCAGGGTGGCATTTCCAGCTCTATATGCTGGGCAATCTGGTGTGCTTCGTGATGATCGCGGCGCTGCTGGTGGTCTTTGTCGTGCGGATGGATGCCAACCACCGCGCCAGCAGCGCCGCCCTTGCCGCCCTGCGCCAACAGGCCGCCGAAGAGCACCACATCATCCGCATGGGCCTGCTGGCCAGCGGCGCGGCGCATGAGCTGGGCACGCCCATGGCCTCGATGTCGGTGATACTGGGCGACTGGGCGCGCCACCCGACCATTCTGGCCGACGCCGAAATGGCAGAGGACGTGAGCGTGATGCAGACCGAGCTCAAACGCTGCAAAGGCATCGTCTCGGGCATCCTGATGTCGGCCGGCGAAGTGCGCGGCGAGAACCCGGAGGTGACCAGCGTGCGCCGCTTCCTGCGCGCCATTGTAGCCGACTGGCAGGCGCGCACCAGCGCCCCCATCTGCCTGATCGACGAGTTCGGGCAGGATGTCGACATCGTGTCGGACCCGGCGCTGCGGCAGGTTATCGGCAATGTGGTGGACAACGCGCTCGAGGTCTCGCCCGGCGGGATCGAGGTGGCCGCGCAGCGCCGGCAGGACAGCCTGATCCTGGATGTGGGCGACACCGGCCCCGGCTTCACCCCCGAGATGATCGCCGGTTTTGGCCGCCCCTATACCAGCACCAAGGGGCGTGATGGCGGCGGGCTGGGCCTGTTCCTGGTGGTCAATGTGCTGCGCAAGCTGGGCGGGCGGGTCGATGTGGCCAACCTGCCCGAGGGCGGCGCGCTGGTACGCCTCACCATCCCATTGTCGGCGCTGGTTTTTCAGGGCAATGGCAAGGCATGATTACCCCGCTGCCCCCCTTGCCGCATCTGGTCATCGTCGAGGACGACCCTGCCTTTGGCCGCACCCTGCGCCGCTCGTTCGAGAGGCGCGGCTATGAGGTGATGCTGGTCACCAGCCCGGACGAGCTGGCCGCGATGATCGAGACGACCGCGTTCCAATATGCGGTGGTGGATCTGAAACTGGGCACGGCCTCGGGCCTGACCTGCGTGCAGATGCTGCACGAGACGAACCCGGACACCTGCATCGTGGTGCTCACCGGCTTTGCCAGCATTGCCACCGCAGTCGAGGCGATCAAGCTGGGGGCGGCGCATTATCTGGCAAAGCCTGCCAACACCGACGACATCGAGGAAGCCTTCGGCAAGCGCGAGGGCAACCCGGAAGTGCCGGTCGAGGGGCGCAAGACCTCGATCAAGACGGTGGAATGGGAATATATCCACACCACGCTGGCCGAGTGCAATTTCAACATATCCGAGGCCGCGCGCCGGCTGGGGATGCACCGGCGCACGCTGGCCCGCAAGCTGGAAAAGCAGCAGGTGAAATAGGGCGCGCTCGAGGGCTATCCCCCGGCGCGCCCCCTGTTCAGGCGGCCACCTGGGCCAGCTGATCCTTCACCACCGCAAGCGCCTTCGCGTTGATGGCAGCAGCGGTTTCAGCATCGTCCGTCTCGGAATAGCAGCGCAGTTCGGGCGCATTGCCCGAGCGACGCAGGTGCAGGATCGCGCCCGAAGCGGTGGTCATGCGAATGCCATCGGTCAGGTCCAGCCCGGTGATGGTGCCGGCAATCGCCCCGAAATAGCAGTTGAGATGGGCCAACTGCGCCACCTCGTCGCCCTCGAGCAGCAAAGCGAAGATGGCCTCGCTGCGCTGTGTCGGAAACTCCTGAATGCGGTCCGAGCAGGTCACACGCGGCGGCAACTGCCCCAGCAGATCGCGCACCCGGCCCGAGGCCGTGCCCGCCCGCGCCGCCGCAATCACCGCCACCACCGGCAGCACCGCATCGCGCGTGGGCAGCGCCGAGAGCGGCTGCCCGTTCAGTTCGATATCGCTGGCCAGCAGGAAGCCACCGTTGGCCTCGTAGCCGCACACCTTGTCCTGCCCGGCGGCCAGCGCCTCGTTCATGGCGGCAATCACGAAGGGCGAGCCGATGCGCGTGCGCATAGTGTGCGCAAACACCCCCGAACGCTCGAGCACCGTGTTGCTGCTGACGGGCGTGACCACCGTGCCGGCGCCAATGGCCCGCGCGCACAGCACGCCCAGCACATCGCCGCGCAGCCATTCGCCGGTGTGATCGGCCAGCAGCGGCCGGTCCGAATCGCCATCGGTCGAAATGATCGCGTCAAAGCCCTCTTCGGCAGCCCAGCGCTTTGCCAATTCGACATCCTCGGGGCGGATGGCCTCGGTGTCGACCGGAATGAAGCGGGTGGCGCGGCCAATGGGCACAGCATCAGCGCCAAGCGCGGCGACGATGGCCAGCACGATGTCGCGCCCCACCGCCGAATGCTGATAGATGCCGATCCGCAAACCCGCCAGCGCGTCGGCGCCGAACACGGCCTTGTAACGCTCGACATAAGGCGTAGCGGCATCGGCCGTCACCTCGAGCGGGGTTTGCGCGACCAGCATGTCGCCGCCATCAAAGGCCGCCGGGTCAAAGGTGATGGGCTGGCGCTTCATGCCCGCCTCGTCGCTTTTCAGCACTTCGCCGGCGGGGCGGTAGAATTTGATGCCGTTGCGGTCGTCGGGAATGTGGCTGCCGGTGACCATGAGCGAGGGAATGCCCTGCGCGAAGGCATAGAGCGCCAGGGCCGGCGTGGGGATATAGCCACAGAACACCGGCTCGGCGCCAAGGTCGCGGATGGCCTGCGCGCAAGCAGCCAGAATGCGCGGCGTGCTGGGCCGCAAATCACCCGCCAAAGCCACGCGGCCACCGGCAAACTCGCCAATTTCGCCCAGATATTTCAGGAAACCCTGCGTATAACCATAGCAAACCAGATCGGTCATCGCGACGACTTCACCGCGCGCGCCGCTGGTGCCAAATTGCACCCCGGAACGGTTCATCAATGTCTCGACGGTCAGGGGTTCGGGATGGGTGGCTGGCTGATCCACACGAAAATCCTTCTCTGGCAATCGTTTTGCAACTGGAACGGCAAGAATGGTGTGCTTTGCCGCTTGTTGCGCTGTTCATACAGGCTTGAACTCGCGAAGCCAGCCTTTCGCTCCATCAGGGCAGCAGGGCAGCGCAAAAATACCGAGGCGAGGGGTGGCCAATGCCTCGGGATTAACTTGCAAATGCGATACAATCGCAATAACAGGCCGGCACGCCCCCTCTCGCAACAGGCCACGACACAACCGACCGGCCTGTCTTTTCACATCTTCGGCCAGAGGTTATCAGTACCCATGCTCATCACCATTCCCGGCGTCCTGCCCCGTCACGAAGCCCTCTCGCTGGGGCGCGAATTGGCCGAAGAGGCGTGGGTCGACGGCAATGTCACCAGCGGGCCGGGCGCGGCTTTGGCCAAGCACAACCGCCAGTTGCCCGAGGAAAGCGACGAGGCTGCCCGCGCGCGCCGCATTGTGATGAGCGCCTTGTCGACCAACGCCACCTTCCTTTCGGCGGCGCTGCCCCAGGCCATCTATCCGCCGTTGTTCAACATGTATGGCCCGGGCGACGGCTTTGGCGCTCATGTCGACAACGCCATCCGCCTCGATCCGCAGACCGGGCGGCACCTGCGCACCGATCTGTCGGCCACGCTGTTCCTCTCGGAGGATTATGACGGGGGCGAGCTGACGATCGAGAGCGATTTTGGCACGGTGGCGTACAAATTGCCCGCCGGCGACATGCTGCTCTACCCCTCGACCAGCCTGCACCATGTTACGCCGGTCACGCGCGGGCACCGCATTGCCAGCTTTTTCTGGATGCAGTCGCTGGTGCGCGACACCGGCGCGCGCGAAACCTTGTTCGACATCGACCAGTCGGTGCAGCAGCTGACCATGCGCCACGGCGCCGACGACCCGCAGGTGTTGCGCCTGACCAAGGCCTATCACAATCTGGTGCGCATGTGGTCGATGTGAGCGGGCAGGTCAGCCGCCCGCCGGCACCCAGACCGCGCCCTTGATGTGCCGGATCAACCCTTCGCGGTTCAGTTCGTAAAGGATGAGGAATTCGAGCGAGACGCGCGAGTCTTTGGCCACCGGCGTCATGCCCGGATAGCCATAGCGGTCGAGCACTTCGGCGGTCAGGTCCTCGATGCCCTCGAAGGTGATGACGACATGGGCGACAAAGCCGTTTTCGCCCGAATAGAAGCCTTTGTACGCCACGCTTTCGCGGCAATAGGCGTGGAAGAACCGATAGAATTCGCGGAACGCAGGCTTGCCGGCCACCTGAAAGCCTGCGTTCTCCAGCACGAAATCGTCGGCAAAGAAGGTTTCCAGGGTCGCATAGTCGCGCGCGTTGAACGCGGCCACATAGCGCAGGTAATCATGCTCGGTGAAATGCGTCATCGCCAGCTCCTCTCGGGCGCGGGCTGTATTCCCCAGCCCTTCGCCTCGCCGCTTACAGCGTAGAGGCAGCCACCTTGCGGGTCAACGGGCGCCGGCCTGTGCCAAAACTGGCGCATCGGCGCCGTATTGCCCAAAATCCCGGATTGCCAGCCCCCGCGCCGATGCCTAGGCACAGGTGACCATGACCACCAGCCAACCCCTTTCGCCCGACCGCATCGTTGCCGAAGCCCTCGCCCTGCTGCAGGAGCATGGCATCGAGGCCGTATCGCTGCGCCGCCTTGCCGCGCGGCTGGGGGTGCAGGCCATGTCGATCTACTGGCACATCAGCGGCAAGGACGAATTGCTGCGCCGCATGAGCCAGGCGGTGTTCAACGATTGCCTTGCGGCCGTGCCCGAGTGCCCGACATGGCAGGCATGGGCCAATGCCTTCGGGCTGGAGATGTGGCGCGTGCAGCACCGGGTGCGCGACGCGGCGCGGCTCATCTTCACCGCCCGCTATGCCGAGGAAGACTTCCGCCAGATCGGCGAGGGCATCGCCCGCCCGCTGGTGGCGCTGGGGCTAAGCCACCCGCAGGCCATGGCGCTGCATTCCTCGATCCAGGCGCTGGTCATCGGCTGGAACGGCTTCGACCAGATCTT